>JAADHP010000245.1:0-2119 GCA_013151785.1 Nitrospirota bacterium
CTGTTACATCCTTACCAGTAATCTTAAAGGTATCATGCCCGAGCCAGTGAATGTTCTCAACCATCTTGCTTACCTCCTTTGCATAGGTGTATGAAAATAATAAAGGTATCAAAAGCAGAAAGAAAATTATAATCCTTTTCATTGCCCCTCCTTACCCATACCAATGTATTATGTACAGAGTCTTTTAAAAATATCTTCGATTCAGTGGCTGTCCTGATAGTTGAAATTTTGAAAGAGGTTCAGAATGACCACAAAGCTATAATATATTATATCATAAAAAATCCATCATCAAAACAATAAAAATCTGATGTCCGGAAACCTGTTTATTCCTTCCCGATTACATGGATCTTCATGAAATTTGTCTTGCCCTGAACCATAAGTGGCGAGCCAGCAACCACGACAACCACATCATTCTTACGTGCTATTTTTTTATTTATCAGAAAGCTCTCAACTTCCAGGAGCATCTCATCAATACCATCAAGTTTTCTCATAACAAAGGGACGCACACCCCAGTAGAGTGACATTATCCTGTATACCTTTTCATGGGGCGTAAATGCGATTACAGGTACACGAGGTCTGCATTTGGAAACAAGCCTGGCAGTAAATCCTGATGATGTAAAGGCAACAATACACTTTGCACCCACATCCTCAGCTGCCTTTACTGCTGAATCAGCAGTGGCAAAGCTTATAAGATCCTTTGAATGGTGAAAGTATTTTTGAAGTTCCTCTATGGGTATCCTGTTCCAGAGATTATGCCTTTCTGTGGACTCAATGATCCTTCTCATCATCCTCACTGACTGAACAGGATAAAGGCCTGTGGATGTCTCTACAGAAAGCATGAGCACATCTGCGCCATCTATAACAGCATTTGATACATCTGTTGCCTCAGCCCTTGTGGGTCTTGTATGTTCCTTCATGGATTCAAGCATCTGGGTGGCAACAATGACAAGCTTTCCCCTTGCATTGGCTTTCCTGATCAACTCCTTCTGAACAAGGGGAACCTTTTCAGGTGGTATCTCCACACCAAGGTCGCCCCGGGCGATCATTATACCATCAGACTCATCAAGTATATCATCAATATGATTAAGTGCCTCTGGTTTTTCTATTTTAGCAATTACTGGCACAGAAGCACCTTTCGACACCATATATTCCTTTACATTCTTTATCTCCCTGGCGGTCATTACAAAGGAAAGTGCCACATAATCAACCCCTATTTTCAGGCCAAAATCAAGGTCATCCCTGTCCTTATCAGTGAAAGGACTGAGGGATATCTTACTGTCAGGCAGATTGACACCTTTTTTGCTCTTTAAAACACCTCCCTCCTTTACCACGGCCTCAAGTGCCTCTTTTGTTCTCCTTTTGACCTCCACCTCTATGAGTCCATCATCAAAAAGCACTCTGTGCCCAGGCTTGATATCCTTCAGGAGATTGGGATATGTAATATAAACAACCCCTTCATGGGTAAGCGATGTACCTGCTTTCAGTAAGATTCGCTGTCCTTTTTTCATGACCATTGCACCCTCTTTTACATCACCCACCCGTATCTTTATGCCCTGCAGATCCTGTAGCACAGCTACTGGCCTTTCTGCCATCAGACTCATCTTTCTTATCCTTTTGAAATTCTCAAGATGTTTTTCCTGAGTGGAGTGAGAAAAGTTCAGCCTTGCCACATCAATGCCTGCCTTTATCATTGAAAGGAGGGTCTTTTCAGATTCTGACGAGGGTCCTATGGTTGCTATAATCTTTGCCCTTTTCATTTTCTCAGCGGCTCCTTTCCAATACCAATCGTTTCTCCTGACTCAAGCCAGGCAATAGTATTATAAAAACATCCTGCCCTGTCAGGATAGTCAGATCTGTAATGGGCACCTACACTGCATTGCCTCCTCAGTGCTGACTCCACAATTGACATGGCACACTGTAGCATATTCTTGACCTCAAGTGCCTTTCTTTCCCTGTAGTGATCCATAACAATATGCCTTATGCCTTCAAGTTCACGTTTTGCTATGCTAAGGGACTCATTACATCTGATTATGCCTGCCCTTTCCCACATAACCCTTCTTATCAGATTATAGTATTCATCCACCTTTTCTAATTCCTTGAGTTTTATCTCTACCTTCCA
>JAADHP010000245.1:2125-2820 GCA_013151785.1 Nitrospirota bacterium
GGGAAATTCGTAGCCTTTTCCTCCCGTGCTGTCTCACCCGCCCTCTTGCCATAAACAAGCCCCTCCAGGAGGCTGTTACTGGCAAGACGGTTTGCACCATGAACACCTGTGGATGCCACCTCACCAGCTGCATAAAGGCCGGGCAATGAGGTTCTTCCATAGATGTCAGTCTTTACACCGCCCATTATATAGTGTGCTGCAGGTGAAACAGGTATCATCTCTTTTGTAATATCTATACCATAATTGAGACAGGTGGTGTATATCCTGGGAAAACGTTTTTTAATGAACTGGCTATCAAGATGGGTAAGATCAAGATACACATGGGAGGACTTTGTTTTGACCATCTCTGATATTATTGCCCTTGAGACTACATCCCTTGGTGCAAGCTCTCCATCACTGTGATAGTTTTTCATAAAACTTTCCCCCATGATATTCCTTAAGATTCCTCCTTCTCCTCTCATTGCCTCACTTAAAAGAAAATTCGGTGCTCCAGGGACAAACAGGGCAGTGGGATGAAATTGTACAAACTCCATGTTTTCAAGCCTTGCCCCCGCCCTCAGGGCCATTGCCATACCATCACCGGTGGTAACAGCCGGATTGGTGGTACGTATGAATATCTGACCAGCACCTCCGGTAGCAAGCAAAGTTGCCCTAGAAAATATGGCAACAATATTATTTTCTCTTATCACCACTGT
>JAADHP010000245.1:2856-5904 GCA_013151785.1 Nitrospirota bacterium
CCCATTGCAAAGGAAAGCCTGTTGATATTTTTCATATCGCTAACCTTGTTAATCAGAACACGTTCAATCTCTCTGCCTGTGGAATCACCATGGGCGTGTAACACCCTTCTTCTTGAATGTGCTGCCTCAAGGGTAAAATCAAGCTTTGTGCCCCTTTTATCAAACTCTGCACCCCATTGTATTAATTCACGTATTCGATCAGGTCCCTCCTCAACGAGTACTTTTACAGCCTCTTCTCTGCAAAGTCCATCACCAGCCCGTATTGTATCGCTGTAGTGGATTCCCACCTCATCCTCATCACTCAGGGCAGCAGCCACCCCTCCCTGTGCATACTCTGTGCTTGACTCCCTGAGCACATCCTTTGTAACCACCATAACATTGCCTGCAGAGGCAAGCTCAATGGCAGCCCTCAGACCTGCAACACCACTACCTATCACAACAAAATCTGTTTCAATGCGTTCCATGGTGTAAGGTTAATTATACATGAAAATTCCAATTTACAGATAGAGTAATTTTCCCTTCACCACCTCTACCTGCTTCTAACAAACGTGTAAAAAACTTGCCTTTTCAAAATTGTTCCTGATAAATTAACTCATATGAAGATCGCAGTAATAGATGGTCAGGGCGGCGGAATCGGAAGCCTTATAGTCAAAAGGTTAAGGGAAAGCTTTGGTGAAGATGTGGAGATAATCGCCCTTGGCACCAACTCTACAGCCACATCCCAGATGATGAAGGCAAGGGCAAACAAAGGCGCAACAGGAGAAAATGCCATTATCTTCAACTCAGAGAGAGTCGATGTGATTATCGGTCCATTGAGCATTGTGCTTGCGAACGGGATGCTTGGTGAGTTGACACCCGGGATGGCAGAGGCCATATCATCCAGCAGGGCCAGGAAGATCCTACTTCCCCTTAATCAGGAAGGGGTGGAGATAGTAGGCCTTTGTTATGAACCCCTTCCCCATCTTGTAGAGAAAATGATAGAATCAATCAGGACGTTGTTACAGGAAAAATGAATTAATCAATCAATTACAAAAGGAGGTATTTGATGTGTGAGGCAAATGCCTATATCTTAGAGGATGGAGAGGAAAAACTGTATCTTGAGAATGTGGATATCCTGAAACCCGAGGGAGAAAAGATATATCTGAGAAATCTTTTTGGTGAACAGAAAGAGTTTGAGGGGAAAATAAAAGAGATATCACTTATTAAACACAAGATCATACTGGAGAAAAAATAATGAACAAAAAGAAACATTTCATATTAACCATTTGCCTGTTTACAATCCTTGTCTTTTTGTTGTTCCCCTTATACCCTTTGTCTCATACACAGCTCAACTCTTCAACTGCCTATGCATTCAGCGGATGTGAAACAGACTGCCTTAAATGTCATAACATGAGTAAGGATGAGGCATTCAAGATACTCAAGAATATTGATCCCAATGTAGAGATACTTAATGTCAAGATGGCACCAGCTAAGGGACTCTGGGAGGTTGACTTCAAACTGAAGGGAAAGAAAGGAATCACCTACATAGATTTTTCAAAACAGTATATTATTGCCGGTGAAATAATTCAAATCAAAACAAAACAGAGTCTCACAAGGAAAAGATATATTGAACTTACAAAGGTGGACTTCTCCAGCATTCCCCTTGATGGATCCCTCGTAATGGGTTCGCGGGATGCCAAAAACAAGATAATCGTATTCGATGATCCGGAATGTCCCTTTTGTGCAAAACTTCATGAACAGTTGACAAAGGTGATAAAGGAAAGAAAGGACATAGCCTTTTATATAAAGCTCTTTCCCCTGAAGATCCATAAGGATGCCTACAGAAAGGCAAAAAGCATACAATGTCAGAACTCTATAGAATTGCTTGAACGTGCCTTCAAAAAAGAGCCCGTTCCTGATCCTGAATGCAAGACAGACCAGATTGACAAGAATATCAAGCTCGCTGAACGGCTTGGCATCACGGGCACTCCCACGATTATCTTCTCTGATGGAAGGGTGATAAGTGGTGCCTTAAGGGCAGAAGACATAATAAAGTATATTGATACAGTTATTAATAAAAGAGTTAAATAGTTGAATGTTAGCAATAAAAGGGTTTCAGGTAAAAATGTCATGCTGAACCCTGTGATGAATTCTGAAACATGTTCAGGACAGGCTTGTTTAAGCATCTCCTGAAATGCTAACCTCTGTAAGAAATGACAAATGATGGCGGTGTCATGCTGAATTTATTTCAGCATCTCCTCTTTAACAGTCAGAATGAACAGGACTGTCACCCTGAATTTATTTCAGGGTGACAGTTAAAACTCAATAACTACACTATGGAAAATCACTTCCTTATCTACAGAGACATAATCCCGGATTTTGATGACTTTCTTGAAAGTCTGAACATCCCCCACCCTTCCCATCTCAGGGTAAACACTATCAAGACAACCCCTGAGGTTCTTATTGAGAGACTGAAAAAATATAATACACAACTAACGCCTCTGCCTTTAAAAAATGCATATGCCTTCGAAGGACTTGAAAAACCGGGAGCCACCATCGAGTATTTTCTTGGATTTTATCATCTTCAGGGACTCAGTTCCATGCTGCCACCACTTATAATGGACTTAAAGGCGGATCATTCTGTGCTTGATATGTGTGCATCGCCAGGAAGCAAGACCACCCAGATATCCGCCCTGATGAACAACAGGGGCCTTATTGTTGCCAATGAACTTAATAGACAACGGTTATCCATATTGAAATTTCATATTGAACGTCTGGGAGTAACAAATGTGGTGGTTACGAATTATCAGGCTCAGAACTTTCCCATGAAATACCCGGACGGTACTCCTCTGAGGTTTGACAGGGTACTTCTTGATGCACCCTGTACAGGTGAAGGTAGATTCCGTAAGATCCTCCGTTCCGATGAAGCAGAAAAGATGAGACCCTTCAGTGAAAAAAGCTCCTGGATTATGAGTCGTTATCAAAAACAGATGATATTAAAGGGCTTTGACCTTCTCAGAGAGGGGGGCATCATGGTTTATTCCACATGCACCTACTCACCTTATGAAA
>JAADHP010000097.1 GCA_013151785.1 Nitrospirota bacterium
AAGAAGGGAGTTTGATGTCATCCAGAGCCACGATAAAACCCTTCTTCAGGATATATATCGTGCAGGTGATGGATGCCACAGGGAGTGGTTGAAACAGAGACTTAAAAGGGCAGGGGTTCTTCAAAGGATACTGACCTATACAAACCCATACCACTGGCTTATCCTTAAAATAGAAGAAAAGATATTCAATGAAAAGAGGTTCAAAAAAGTAATAGCCATATCCGAGCTTGTAAAGCGTAACATTCTTGAGCATTACAGGGTTGACAAAAAAGACATTGTGGTAATTTACAACGGAGTTGATCTTGAGAGGTTTAGTCCCCGAAACAGGGGATTGTTCAGAAAAGAGGTCAGGCAGAGGTACGGTATAAGTGATGATGAGGTTGTCATCTTATTCGTAGGCTCTGGCTTTGAGCGGAAGGGGCTCAGATATCTTATTGAAGCGGTAAAAGAAACGGAGAAGAGATTGACGGTTCTTGTTGTCGGGAAGGGAAAACCCGGGAGACTCGGGTCTTTGGTAAGAAACCAGAATGTCATTTTCTGCGGTCCGCAGAAGGAGATACACAGATTCTATGCAGCCTCTGACATCTTTGCCTTTCCCACCATATATGAACCCTTTGGGAATGTCCATCTTGAGGCCCTTGCCAGTGGTCTGCCAGTGATAACTACCAGATTAAGTGGCGCTTCTGAGATTATCGAGAACGGGAAACAGGGGTTTGTCATTGACCTTCCCGAGGACACAGCAGGTTTGAAAGAGGCAATAGAGACCCTGCTGGATGAAAAACTCAGGAAGGAGATGTCCATAAACGCCAGGGTGCTTGCTGAGAAGTTTACCTTCCGGAAACATATAGATGAGATGATGGGATTATACTCTGAGATAGTTCTCCAGAATAGAGGCAACTTCATAGGGGTGCCGCACACTTGACAAAACCATTTTTTTTTGATATTATAATCAGTCTTTTGATAAGATTTAAGTGGAGGTTACATTGCCAACAATATCACAACTGATAAGAAAGGGTAGAAAGAGGATCAAGGAAAAGTCTAAGAGTCCTGCCCTGCAGAACTGTCCGCAGAGGCGGGGTGTCTGTACGAGGGTGTATACAACTACACCAAAGAAACCGAATTCTGCTCTGAGGAAGGTAGCAAGGGTGAGGCTTACTAATGGCTATGAAGTAACAGCATATATACCTGGAATTGGTCATAATCTTCAGGAACACTCCATAGTTTTGATAAGAGGTGGAAGGGTGAAAGACCTACCCGGTGTGAGATATCATATAATCAGAGGCGCCCTTGACACAATGGGTGTGGCTGACAGGAAACAGGGAAGGTCAAAATATGGAGCCAAAAAGCCAAAATAAATTAAGAGGTTAGTTATGCCACGGAGAAGAGTAGCTCAGAAGAGAGAGATTTTGCCGGATCCGAAATACCATAGTACCATGGTAAGCAAGTTCATAAATGCAATAATGAAAGATGGTAAAAAGTCCCTTGCAGAGAAGATCTGCTATGGTGCATTCGATATAATCAGAGAAAAGACAGGCGAAGAACCTTTAAAGGTATTCAAGACAGCTATCGAGAATGTGAGACCCATAATCGAGGTGAGACCCAGAAGGGTTGGTGGAGCGACATACCAGGTGCCTGTAGAGGTGAGACCGAACAGAAGTCTTGCACTTGCGTTCAGGTGGATAAGGGATTTTGCACGTAAAAGGCCTGAAAGGACCATGACGGAAAGACTCGCTGCCGAGTTAATAGATGCATACAATAAGACAGGTGCTTCTATAAAGAAGAGAGAAGACACGCATAAAATGGCTGAGGCTAACAGAGCCTTTGCCCACTACAGGTGGTAATCCCTTAATTTCCCTGGTTTGATTTGGATTTCATTCAAATGGATATATTTTTGTCTTTAAATTAGAAAGGAGAATGGAGTTGAAGTTTCCTCTGGAAAAGGTTAGAAATATCGGTATAATGGCTCATATTGATGCCGGCAAGACCACTACGACAGAACGCATTCTCTACTATACCGGTGTGACCTACAAGATGGGTGAGGTTCATGAAGGCACTGCTGTGATGGACTGGATGGCCCAGGAGCAGGAGCGCGGGATTACAATTACCTCTGCTGCAACCACATGTTCCTGGAAGGGGTACAGAATAAACATAATCGACACCCCGGGGCATGTTGATTTTACCATAGAGGTTGAGAGGGCGCTCAGGGTGCTTGATGGAGCTGTTGCGGTTTTTGATGCTGCTGCTGGTGTTGAGCCTCAGTCCGAGACAGTGTGGAGACAGGCCAACAAGTATCATGTGCCAAGGATTGCCTTTATGAACAAGATGGATAAAATAGGTGCAGATTTCTTTATGTCAGTAAACTCCATGATAGAGCGCCTGGGAGCTAATCCTGTACCTGTACAGATTCCAATTGGAACTGAGGAGAAATTCAGAGGTCCCATTGATCTGGTGAAGATGAGAGCATTTTACTTTGATGATGAAACACTGGGTGCCAAATTTGTGGAGGACGAAATTCCCGATGAATACAGGGCTCAGGCTGAGGAATACAGGGACAAGATGCTTGAGGTTCTGGCAGATGTGGATGAAGTAATAATGGAGAAATATCTTAATGGAGAGGATATTTCAGAGGCAGAGATAAAGGCTGCATTGAGAAAGGGTACAGTGGAGTTGAAGATAACACCTGTACTCTGTGGCTCTGCCTTTAAAAATAAAGGAGTTCAACTACTGCTTGATGCAATTGTGGATTACCTTCCATCACCTCTTGATATACCGCCAGTCAGTGGTAAGACTCCTGATGGTGAGGATGCTATAAGAAGGGCATCAGATGATGAACCTTTCTCTGCACTGGCCTTTAAGGTTATGACCGATCCCTATGTAGGACAGCTAACCTACCTGAGGGTTTACTCTGGAGTGCTCACTGCTGGAAGCTATGTATATAATTCCTCTAAGAACAAAAAAGAGAGGATTGGAAGGCTTTTGAAGATGCACGCAAACAAGCGTGAGGAAATAAAAGAGGAAGGGCTGGTGATATAGCTGCAGCAGTGGGGCTGAAGTACACCCTTACAGGAGATACCCTGTGTGATGAGTCGAATCCTATAATACTGGAGGCAATAGAATTCCCAGAACCAGTTATATCCATAGCCATAGAGCCAAAGACCAAGGCTGATCAGGAAAAGTTGTCACAGGCCCTGATGAAGCTTGCGCAGGAGGATCCTTCCTTCAGGGTTACCTATGATGAAGAGACGGGTCAGACACTGATCTCTGGGATGGGTGAGTTACACCTTGAGATCATAGTGGACAGGCTTGTGAGAGAATTCAAGGTGGGAGCCAATGTAGGCAAACCACAGGTTGCATACAGGGAAACAATCAAGACTCCTGCAAAGGCAGAGGGTAAATTTATCAGACAGACCGGTGGTAGAGGTCAGTACGGTCATGTTCTGATCGAGATAGAGCCCCTTGGTAAGGGGAAAGGATTTGAGTTTGTCAATAAGATAGTCGGAGGTGCTATACCCAGAGAATATATACCTGCAGTTGAGAAGGGAATAGTGGAGGCAATGGAATCAGGTGTTGTGGCTGGCTATCCTGTGGTTGATGTAAAGGCCACCCTTTATGATGGATCATATCATGAAGT
>JAADHP010000120.1 GCA_013151785.1 Nitrospirota bacterium
TTCAGGTGATAGTTCAGAAGACCACAGAAGCTGTCAGGACCTATAACAACCTGGAATCAGACAAAAAGGTGGCAGCGCTGCATCTTACCTGTTGAACCTCTTGTAGCCTATGATTCGGAATTATATTACTTCTTTGAGGGTTTCTTGGTTGGAGAACACGTCCCCTTTGCCTGGGAAGCTCAGGTGGGAACACCAAGCTTTGGAAGTATAACAGTCTGCAAAAGTATCCACAGCACCACAATAGCTGCTATTATAAGAATATCACTCATCAGCTTTTTGCACCTTTCCCTGTTTCAGCCTTTCTTTCCTCGTAATCAATAAACTCAATAACCGCAAGGGGAGCCTGATCCTTCAGCCTGTTTCTTGTCCTTACAATTCTCAGGTAACCACCATTGCGGTCAGCAAATCTTGGTGCAATCTCACTAAAGAGCTTGGACACTGCTGCCCTGTTAGGCACATAGGAAAGTGCAATCCTCTTGGCATGAAGATCTCCCCTTTTACCAAGGGTAACCATCTTTTCTGCCATAGACCTTATGGCCTTTGCCTTGGCTACTGTGGTCTCAATCCTTTCATGAATAAAGAGATTCACAAGAAGGTTTCTGAAAAGGGCCTTCCTCTGGTTGGTGGTTCTTCCAAAGTGTTTTTTCTTTACTCTATGTCTCATTGCTCATTTAACCTCCTGTTCCTGGTACTTCTTAAGCAGATCCGTATCTATCTTCATACCGAAACTGAGTCCCATGCCTTTCAGTATCTCTTTTATCTCGTTCAAGGATTTTCTCCCGAAGTTCTTGGTTTTCAACATCTCATGTTCTGTCTTCTGAACAAGATCAGCAATGGTCTTGATATTTGCATTCTTAAGACAGTTGTAAGACCTTACAGATAACTCAAGCTCTTCTACGGATTTCAGCAGATTCCTGTTGAACTCACTCTCATCCTGCTCCTTCTCCTGTGAAGACTCACCACTGTCTGCTATCACCTCATTCTCAGACTCTTCAAAGATAAAGAAATCAAGGTGGTCTATCAGGATATTTGCTGCCTTTGTTATGGCTGACTTCGGAGTAATGCTTCCATCTGTCCAGACCTCTAATATAAGTCTGTCATAATCCGTGGAACCTCCCACCCTTGCCTTCTCCACCCAGAAATTCACCTTTTTTATAGGGCTGTATACAGCATCAATTGATATTATATCCACAGGCTGGTCATCCTCTTTATTGGCATCTGCAGGTACATAGCCTCTACCCTTTGTTACATAAAGCTCAGCATGAAACTCTGCATCCTTGTCAACAGTGGCAATTGGCAGATCAGGAGTAAGCACCTCAAGGTTTGCCTCGCACTGGATATCTGCACCTGTTACATCCTTTGGACCAACCACATCTATCCTGGCCACCCTTTTGCCATCACCATGCATCCTGAATCTTATCTTCTTTAGATTCAGGATCAGGTCTACCATATCCTCTTTAACACCATCAGCTATGGAAAACTCATGTAATACTCCCGGAATTCTGATCTGCGATATGGCTGCACCCTCTATTGAAGATAACAACACCCTTCTAAGTGAATTACCAAGTGTTGTACCATAGCCTCTTTCCAGGGGCTCAACAATCAGTTTACCATATGTATTTGTAAGGGTATCTTCATCAAAAACTATCTTCTTGGGAAACTGAAAGCCTCCTCTTTGTACTGTCATAGGGCCTCCTTAATATCTTTTTGTTACTAACCCCCATGCCAACAGTGGCATAACGGATGGAAAAAAACATCTTCTATATAAATCCAACAGCTTACTTGGAATAAAGCTCTACGATTAAGCTCTCCTTCACATCCAGAGGAATCTCTTCTCTTGCAGGTACATTCATGACCCTTCCTCTGAATTCCTGGGGATTGAGCTCAAGCCATGTGGGAACTCCTCTGTGTTCAACCTTGGAAATATTCTCCTCTATAAAAGGTATCTTGCGACTCTCTTCCTTTACCTCAATCATATCGCCTGCCTTCACTCTATAGGAGGGGATGTTCACTACTCTGCCGTTAACCTTTATATGTCCATGATTTACTAACTGCCTTGCCTGTCTTCTGTTTGCAGCAAAACCAAGTCTGTAAACAATATTGTCAAGCCTCAGTTCAAGGAATTGAAGCAGAAGTTCACCTGTAACCCCTCTTTTCTTCTGTGCCTCTTCAAAGTAACGGCGGAACTGTCTCTCCAGCACCCCGTATATCCTCTTCACCTTCTGTTTTTCTCTCAACTGAATGCCATAGTCACTTATCTTTGTTCTGGAGGTGCCGTGCTGCCCTGGGGGGTACTTGCGTCTCTCAAATGCACATTTATCTGTATAGCACCTGTCACCTTTAAGAAAGAGTTTTTCACCTTCCCTTCTACAAAGTCTGCAGAGGGCATCTCTGTATCTTGCCATTACACTCTCCTCCTTTTAGGTGGCCTGCAGCCATTATGTGGAACAGGAGTGACATCCTTTATGATGTTCACATCAAGGCCTGCTGCCTGGATAGCCCTTATAGCTGATTCCCTGCCTGCACCAGGCCCTTTAATATAGACATCAATCTGCCTCATGCCCATATCCATTGCCCTTTTTGCAGCTGTTTCAGCAGCAAGCTGGGCAGCATAGGGTGTGCCCTTACGTGAACCTTTAAATCCCAGGCTGCCAGCACTCACCCATGTGACAACATTTCCGTTTTTATCAGTAATAGTTACTATTGTATTATTAAAAGAGGTCTTTATATGGGCAACCCCATAGGGAACATTCTTTTTCTCCTTGCGTGGTCCTCTTCTCCTTCTTGCCATGGGTTATTTTCCTCCTTTCCTCTTACCTGCCACTGTCTTCTTGGGTCCCTTTCTTGTTCTTGCATTGGTCCTTGTCCTCTGCCCTCTTACAGGCAGGCCCATTTTATGTCTCAGCCCGCGATAACAACCAATATCCATGAGCCTTTTTATATTCATTGCAATCTCTTTTCTTAACTCACCCTCCACCTTGTAATCACGCTCAATAACCCCCCTGATCTTCA
>JAADHP010000061.1 GCA_013151785.1 Nitrospirota bacterium
ATAACTCTATCCACTCAGGGGTAATGCTTCTCAGGTCAGAATCAACCACTGCACAGGCCTTCACATTCAGTTCTCTGGCAATCTCGAATATGGTTCTGAAGGCACTGCCCTTTCCAGGAACACCCTGGTAGGGTGTAACAATCTTATAAAACCTTCCCACCCTGTGCTTCAGAAGAATGGACTCAAAGTCAACAGTTGTCTCCCTCACCACATCCATTGTACCATCCGTAGAGCCACCATCAGAGTTCACAAGCACTGACCTTGCATCCGGGAAGTATTTAGTGAGACCTGCCTGGACAGCCCTCACTACATGACCAATGGTCTTCGCATTGTTATAGCTTGGAATACCCACAAGGATATCAGCCTCTGATATCTCCTCTACCTTTTCTTTGACCTCTTTCCTGAGTATAACAGAATTATCAACCATAACCTCTATTGACTCATCATAAGTATTCATGTTTAAATGTTATATCATACCATAACTTATGAAAAAACACCCATAGGAGGCCCCTGTGAAAAGAGTTCCCATGACAAAAGAGGGATACGAAAAATTAAAAGAGGAACTGGAATATCTCCTCAAAGTGGAAAGGCCTAAAAATATAAAGGATATTGAAGAGGCCCGTGCCCACGGTGATCTCAGCGAAAACGCAGAGTACCATGCAGCAAAGGAAAAACAGTCTTTTATCGAGGGTAGAATCAGAGAACTCCAGGCCAAGATTGCACAGGCTGAGATTATAGACCCTTCAAAGATGAGCCACAACAGGGTTGTATTTGGAGCCAGGGTCAAGGTCTATGATACAGAGGCAGATGAGGAAAGGGTCTTCTTTCTTGTAGGGCCTGATGAGGCAGACGCATCAAACGGTAAGATCTCTGTTACCTCTCCTGTTGGCAAAGGACTTATTGGGAAAGAAGTGGGTGACACAGTTACCATAAAGGCACCTGGAAGAACCTTTGAATATGAAATAGTTGAGATCAGCTTTGAGTAGACTATCTGATTTGGAAGTAATAGACAACAGAGAAATAACCGACAACGTCTTTATCTTACGTCTTGAATTGACAGAGAATGCACTGAAACCTGAACCCGGACAATTCTATCTCCTACGACCAGATAGTGGCTATGATCCCCTGTTAGGAAGACCCTTCAGTGCCTTCAGGTGGAATAATGATTGGATCGAGTTTCTGATAAGAAAGACCGGAAGAGGCACAGCACTTCTGAGCACTTTTAGACCAGGAGACCATATCCGTATCCTTGGACCTCTTGGCAGATCCTTCCCCCCTCATTCACCTCATAAAACCCCTGTAGTGTTGGCTGGTGGGATTGGTATGGCTTCTGTCTATTCACTTACCTTGAAACATAAAGCAGAGCACATTTTCATATATGGAGCAAAGTCAGCCACAGAACTTCTCCTTACAGAGGATATAAGGCCCCGGGTAAGGGAACTCTATCTGTGTACAGATGATGGCTCCATGGGCTTTCAGGGAAATGTTGTTGAGTTCTTCACGGAGTTTCTTAAAAAAACATCTTCTCATTCCATTGTTGTATATGCCTGTGGCCCTGAGAAAATGACAAAATCCTTAATGGAAATCCTCAAAAAATATAATATTGAGAGCTACCTCTCCCTTGAGGAGAGAATGGCCTGTGGGCTTGGCGCATGTATGGGATGTGCAAAAGATACAAAAACAGGCATGAAGAGGGTCTGCATGGAAGGCCCTGTGTTTAACATAGAGGAGCTATGAATTTAGAGGTAAAAATAGGCAAGATGACAATGAAAAACCCTGTTACCACAGCATCCGGCACCTTTGGCTACGGAAGCGAATACGCAGAGTTTGTGGATCTAAACCTTCTTGGTGCTGTGACTGTGAAAGGCATCTCCCTTGAACCAAGGGAGGGTAATCCTCCACCACGTATATACGAAACACCCTGTGGAATGCTCAATTCCATCGGACTTCAGAATGTGGGTCTGAAAAACTTCCTTGACGAAAAACTGCCCTACCTCAAAGGATTTGATACAAGAATCATCGTAAATATCCTTGGAAACACCATTGATGAGTACTGTGAACTCTCATCAGCACTTGATGGAAAGGTAGATGCTATAGAACTGAATGTATCCTGTCCGAATGTAAAAAAGGGCGGGGTCCTTTTCTCAAACAACAATGATATGTTAAGGACCCTGATAAAAGAGGTTCGGACTACAGTAAAGACATCAACGGTTATAGTAAAACTCTCACCTGCCTCAGCAGATATTGTCATGCAGGCAAGGATATGCGAAGAGGTGGGCATAGATGCTGTATCCATGATCAATACAATACCTGCAATGGCTATAGATATACATTCAAGAAGACCAAGGCTTTCAAATATAATAGGCGGGCTGTCAGGTCCTGCCATCAGGCCGATTGGAGTAAGAATGGTATGGGAGACCCACCGAGCCATAAACATACCTATAATTGCAATGGGTGGAATCATGACCGCAGAGGATGCCATGGAATATATCCTTGCAGGCGCAACCGCCGTTGCCATAGGCACTGCCAACTTTGTGAAACCCACAGTAACATTGGATATAATAGAAGGCATGAAGAAGTATATGCTTATTCATGGCATTGATGATATAAATTCACTTATAGGAGGCCTCATATGTTAGAAAGAAGGACCGTGATAACCCTTACATCGGATTTCGGCACAAAGGACCCCTTTGTGGGACAGATGAAAGGGGTCATAATAAATATTAATCCCCTTGTTGAATTAGTAGACATTACCCATGAGATCACCCCTCATAATATCAAAGAGGCTGCCCTGTCTACAGGTTTCAGCTATAGATACTTTCCACCCCGTACCGTACACCTCGTTGTTGTCGACCCTGGTGTGGGCTCTTCAAGACGGCCTATCCTTGTAGTAACAGAGGATCATTATTTTGTTGGTCCAGACAATGGAGTATTCTCCTTTATATATCAGAAAGAAAAAAGATATCTGAAGGTATTTCATATTACACTACTTCCTCAAGAAAGGCTCACCTACTTTTCAGGGCAGGGACCTCTTTGCACCAGTGGCAGCATGGCTTGCCAAAGGCATTCCAGCAGCCAATTTCGGTGAAGAGATATCCGATTATAACACCATCTTTATACCTGAACCCAAAGTGCCGACAAAAAATGCCCTTGAAGGTGAGGTAATATACATCGACAGGTTTGGAAATGCCATTACCAACATATCATCAGAGGCTATCGAGCAACTCAGGGCAACAGGGAAAACCCTCAGAGTTGTCTACAAGGGCAGGGAGATACCCCTGAAGACCCATTACTCAGAGGCAGAGGACA
>JAADHP010000203.1 GCA_013151785.1 Nitrospirota bacterium
TTATTCAACTCCCTGAGGATTTCTTCAAGGTCAAGATTCTTCTCTCTTGCCATTCGTTGTACTGTCCATAAGAGGCCACTGTCTATGCCACAGCCACAGAGCCCCAGTTCCAGGAAATAATCTGTCAGTTCAGGATAATTCTTTATGATCTCATGAATCTTTGTTTCTGCTCTTATTTCTTTCATCTCAGATAAATATAGAAGAGGGGCCCCCTTCAAAAGGCCCCTCTTTCTTTTTAAAGAAAACTTTATTTTGCACGTTTTAACTGCTTCTTGAGCTTCTCCACCTCTTTCTTGAGTTTTTTCAGTGTCTTGTTGACCTTGGCAAAGTTGTACCACTGCTCACCATTGGGTGCTTCAACAGGGTAACCCTTGTAGTGGGAGCCCCATACTCTCCAGGAGTCATCCCAGTTCGCAGGGTCCTTGAAACCAAGCAGTCTAAGTTCAAGATATGTAAGGGTTGCTCGGGTACCTGTCTGGCAATAGGTGATGGTTCTTTTGTTCTTGTCAAGCTTTGCAAAGGCCTTTGATACAATATCAGGGTCAAGCACAGGAACTGGTTTCTTCTTGCCTGTCTTGGGGTCTTTCACCTTTGGTAGTGTATCAATGTGGGACACATTAATGGTGACATTGGGTACATGTCCACATCTTATAGCACGGCAGTCCTTCCCAACAAACTCCTTATGGGTTCTTGAGTCAATGAGCTGGACACCTTTGATTTTACCCTTGGCAATTGCCAGGATCTCATCAGTGCTGGCATATCTACTCTTTACAACCTTTGCCTTAAAGGTCTTAGGTGGCTTTTTCACAGGTTTTTTGTCCAGAGTGTATCCAGCCTTTTTCCATGCCTCAAGCCCACCATTAAGTACATGTACCTTGTCATGGCCAAGATACTCCATTATCCAGAACCCAACAGTAGCATCATCCATATCTTTTATATCTCCGTAATAAAAAACTACATGGGTATTGTTTCCAATACCAACCTTACCAAAGAATCTTTCATACCATGAAACATCTTTGTACACTCTGGCAGTTGGGTCACGCAGTATCTTTTTACAACGTTTTCCAAGACTGATTGCACCAGGTATGTGGCCTTTAATATACTTCTTGAGGTCCCTGCAATCCACAACCACCCAGTTGGGCTTGTTAATATTTTTCTTTAATTGCGCAGGTGTTACAAGAAGATCAGGATTTGCCCAGTTAGCTGCCTGTATTAGTCCTGCAGAGCCCAGCAGGAATAACCCCACTATCAGGATTGATAGTAACCTTTTCTTCATACGTTACCTCCCTTTTGAGATTTTTTCTACCCCCACCATGAGGGTAATTTTTATACACTCATAAAAGCAAGTTATATACCACAAAAATTCTCTAAAATCAGGTCAAAAGAGGGCATTATTTGGCCTTAAACGGACAAAGGCACAATATTAATTGTCCCATTCTGGCCAGAATCCATTCACCATTGTTGATCTGAAATCTTATTTTATTCATTCTGTTATAATTTCATTATGGACAGTTTCATATCCGTGGTAATACCAAACTACAATGGTTCCAGTACTATCAGGGAGTGTCTCAGGGCTGTCTTCTCTTCTGATTATGATAACTATGAGGTCATTGTTGTTGACGATTGTTCTACTGATGGCTCACAGGACATAATACCTGAATTCCCCTGCAGGATTATTCAACTTAAAAACCATGCTGGTGCATCCTCTGCCCGTAACAGGGGGGCCGAAGAGGCAGAGGGAGATATTCTTTTTTTCACAGATTCAGATTGCATCCTTCTGCCTGACACCCTGAAAAGAGTGAACGAATCCATCCGTCAGCAGAGCAGGGCTGTGATAGTGGGTGGAACCTATACAAGGCTATCCCATGACAGAAGGTTCTTCAGTGATTTTCAGTCAGTCTTTATCAATTACTCAGAGACAAAGCACCTCAACTCTCCTGATTATATCCCTACCCATGCCATGGCTATATACAAAGAGGATTTCATAAAAATAGGGGGGTTCAGGGAGGATTTCTATCCTATAGTTGAAGATGTGGAATTTTCTCACCGTGCAAAGCGACAGGGATACAGGCTTGTCATTAATCCGGATATTCAGGTACAGCATATATTCAATTACTCTTTGAGAGGTTCTTTACAGAATGCCTGTAGAAAGTCCACCTACTGGACAGCCTATTCTATTGAGAACAGGGATATCCTTGCTGACTCTGGAACAGCCTCTATTGAACTGAAGGTGAGTGTGATCTCACTTTTTATTATGCTCTTTTTTCTTCTTCTCTGGATACCAACAAAGTGGTTATCTCTGCTCTATGCTGCTGCAGGGATCTGTTTTCTCAATTTTTTGATAAACTGCAGGCTCTTCAGGGCATTCTATGAGGCTGGCGGTATGCTTTTTGCTTTACTTTCAGTATTGTACTATACAACGCTTTATTCATTTACAGTAGGTTTAGGTGCAATTGGAGGTATATTAAAATATTACCAGAATTCAAAGACTGTAAAGAAGTGATCATTGCTGTCCAAAAAGATTTAGCAGGGAAGAAGGAAGGCAGGGTGCCGAAGAAAAATAATGCCCACACCAGTGTCTACAGTAAGCAGTGAGCGGTTAGTAGTCATGGGGCTCCCTGGAAAATCGCAGATTTTTCAGGGCAGAGAGGTGATTCATCATCCCATTGATGCAATGGGATTTAAAATTTATAAAAAAGCCAGAGGCTTTTCAGCCTTCAGGTAATACAGGGGTATGCTGGTGTATGTTACTGTCGGTATTGCTACATGGGTATTCTTCACCACCTCTGCCGCTGTGCAATGGAGTTTCTGTATGGTTTCGTTCTGTTATTGAATACAGCTTCTGGCAGGGAGTAATCCTGTGGATTGCATTATTTTTTATGAGGTGCCCTGCCTTGTTATTATTTTATGTTGGACAGATGTGAGAAGTGATATAAATGAACTACTCACCCTTTCGTCATATTGGCTCGATAGTATCAAAAAGCAGACCCATTCAGTTAACATTCTTTCTGACCAGCAGATGTAATGCCAGATGCAGATTCTGTTTTTACCTCTCACGCAACAATACCAAAGAGGGCAAAGGAGAACTATCCCTTGATGAAATAACGCGGATATCCTCCTCACTTGGACCACTGCTCTGGCTTGCATTCTCCGGTGGTGAGATCTTCCTGCGGGATGATCTTGTGCAGATCACAGAGATATTTTATAAAAAAAACAGACCTGCCATCATCCTTCTACCTACAAATGGACTTCTTCCCGAATTAATAACAGAACAAACAGAGACGATCCTTAATCAATGTACAAAGAGCACGATTGTTGTCAAACTATCCCTTGACGGTACCGAAACGGTTCACGATGCAATAAGAGGCGTAAAGGGTTCCTTCAGGAAAACGCTGGAAACATACGAGAGGTTGAGAGTACTGTCAGAGAGATACCCGAATTTCGAACTGGGAATCAATTCCGTATTCACTGCAGCCAATCAGGACTGTATGGATGAGTTGATCGGTTTTGTTAATACGCTGAGGGGCATAAGAACCCATACCATATCATTAATAAGGGGCAAGGTCAGTGACCACTCCCTTAAGGATATTGACAGGGAAAAATATTTGCATACAATAAAATTGCTTGAGAAAAACCTTCGCAATGGGCTCTCTGGCACCTACCAGTTCAGAGGTGCACGGTTGAAGGCAGCACAGGATATTCTCCAGCGTCGCCTCATATATAAAACACTGCTCGAAAAGAAGCCCTTAATACCCTGTTATGCTGGCAGACTGACCCTTGTCATTACAGAGGATGGAGAGGTGTATCCCTGCGAATCCTTCAGACACTGCATGGGAAATGTACGGGAGATGGGATACGATATAGAGAGGATACTTCACAGCAGCACTGCCCGTACGGTAATTGAAACCATTAGAAATGAGCAGTGCTACTGTACCCATGAATGTTATATGATGATAAATATCCTCTTCAATCCTCTCATGTATCCATCCCTTATAAGGGAATATCTGCAACTCTAACAAACAGATCCGCTTACAGCACTATCAATCTGTCTGTATCATGAATCATAACAGCATTATTGTACTGGCTTCCGCAGACTATCTCATTGCTCAGCCCGTCTGTATTTGCACCCACATGTTTTGCACTGTGGTCGCAAAAGCTCATGGAGATGCCTTCCTCCTTACAGAGTTCGTTGAACTCTGGTCTTTCAAGCAATCTTGTACCTGAGTCCATAGCAAATATAACAACCTCATGTCCTTTACGGATTGCAGCCCTGGCAATACCTACAATATCCTCCAGGTGTCTGTCTGTATTCACAAGAATCCCGAGTTTCATAATATTCCTGCCTCCTCCATGTTTACTCTCTATCAGTTCTTTTTGATATAAAAGACAAAGACACCGCCGTCCTCTTTACTGGAGATGAGTTCGTGTCCGAGTCTCTTCAGGAGTGCAGGTATATCCGAGGCTGATCCCGGGTCTGTTGCTGTCACCTCGAGCACCTCGCCTGATGATAGTTCATCAAGAGCCTTCTTGGTCTTTAACACGGGCATAGGGCAATTCATACCCCGTGCATCCACTGTCCTGTCCGCTTTGATTTCAGACATAATGCATCATCCTCCTTAAGCCTTTTAATATATTCTGCTTCAAAATGAAGCTATTTGTATTCACCATACTCCTGTACAACATCATTGACTAACCCTTCAAGCAGTCTCTCCACTGCCTCCAGGACATCTCTGTCCTTGCTGTCTCTCCAGATCAGTCTTCTGTAGGATAGATATACCCTGTTTTCATTATCCGGAAGCGTATAGACCATGATCTGGTAGGGACAGAACGAGATAAAGTGCGGATTCCTCTCCAGCATGTTTCTTGAGATCACAGCGCTGCAGAACTCCATGACCTTTGCCTGTCCGTATATCTGTTTGGTCCTGTTAAGTGCCTTTCCTGTCCTGTCAAGCATCTCTCCAACATGGGAAACACTGGATACCACAAGACCCCTCTCATTCAGGGCCATTTTCAGGCTCTCCCACACATCCTCGAATGTGCCATTCACACTCTTTATAACCACAGGCTCTTTGCACGATGAAGAATAATCGCCAGTTGTAGCAGAACCACGCAGGCCGGCACATCCTGTAACAGACAGGATTAAGATCAGCATGAACACCAGCCCTGTCTTGGTTCTGGATTCAACCACCTTTATATGCTCCTCATCAATCTCCACTGGAGGAATTTTGCCCCTGATATGGCACCTATCAATATAAAGCTCATGGTAAGAATACTTCCTGCGGATAACGTAGAGAATCCACTCAGGCCCTGTCCTATATTGCATCCCATTGCGAGCACGGCACCAAAACCCATCAAAAGTCCTCCAACAAGATTATACTTGAATTGCTCAAGGGGTGGTGCAACCCAGTTGAAGGTCTTACTTATAACAGCAGAAATAAATGAGCCAAAGATGACACCGAACACAGTGGCTATTGCAAAGTTTATTGTCTCACCGGTCCAGAGTATTATGTATCTGAATGTCTGGGCATCTGCCAGAGCAAAGGTCAGACTCTTTGGCCGCCAGGTCTGCAGCAGTGTAGGATCGTCAGGGCCTGTAAAAGAGAATGAATCCACCAGAGGAATGGTTTTATAGGCCAGACCATTCAACCACCATGCAAGTACAATAGTAAGCCCAATAGCCACACCTGACAGTGGCCATCTCCAGCTCCACCACTCAGAGTCCTTTGGAGCCCTGAGCATAAAGACAAGAAGGGCTGCCTCTATTATTACCAGAATAAGCCATGCAGGTACAGCCTGTACTATATCCGGTATATACTGGTTCTGGAAATTAAGTGTTAGTTTATTGAAAACATCCACTCTCACCTTTGCAAGGATCCCCCAGAGTGTTGCACCAGAGGAAAATATGAAGGCCATTACACTGACAAGGCCACCAAGATTTCCCTCACCAGCCCTGACAAGAATCCTGCTGGCACAACCTCCCGCATACACAATACCAACTCCAAAGATAAAGCCTCCTACGATATAGCTCAACCAGGTAAAGGGTGACGATATGTATATACTGTAACTTATATCTACATAACCAAGCTTATAAAGCACCTGTGTGCCAAGAATGGCAACAAAGAGCGCCATTGCATAGGCCCTTGTCTGGGTGAGATCAGCCGTTGTAACAATACTGTGACATGCAGCGGCTATACAGAATTTTGATCTCTGTACCACTGCACCCATAAGCCCGCCTATTATAAATCCTCCGATAATAACCGTACTTCTGATAGAGCTCTTGATCGCTACAATCTCCTCATCAGACAGTGTGTCGAGATTGAGATCTCCGTATCCTTTGATCTTCATAATAAGATAGAGAACCCATAAAAAGCCTGCTACAATCAGTGCGATGATGAAACCTTCCCGTGCCTTCTCTGACATTCTCGCTCCTCCTGTAAAGTTTGTATATTTTGGTATTTTTGATTTCAGCTATGAAAGAGCATTTTTTATGCCAAAAAAAATTACAAATAATCGGGCATTTTCAGGTATGCTTTGTTCAAAAACGAACAAACCTCATTGGAAGAACTGTACTTTACTGTACAACTTCAATCCCGAAATAAAAAGGCATTACCACATTCAGTTGATCTGAGAGGAAAAAAGCAATTTCTGAGCAAACCCTAAAGCAGCTTGTACTTGACCATCTTGGTGCGAAGCTGTCTTCTCGTGATTCCGAGCCTTCTTGCTGCACGGGTCTGGTTCCAGTCTTCAGCCTCCAGGGCATTGATGATGGCAAGCCGTTCTATCTCTGAAAGGGTCATGTCTGAGAGGTCCTTTATCTGCCTGCCCGGAGAATCAGTATCCTCCAGGACAAGCGAGGCAATCTTTCTTGGAAGGTCGTCAAGGACAATTGTTTCAAATTTTGTTAACACAACTGCCCGTTCAATAATATTCTCCAGTTCCCTGATATTACCAGGCCATGAATATTTCAACAAAGCATCCATCACCCTCTGTTCCACAGCATTGATAAACTTATGGTTCTCCTCTGCATATTTGCGCAGAAAATAATCGACCAGCAGGGGAATATCCTCTTTGCGCTCTCTCAGAGGTGGCATCTTTATAGGAATTACATTGAGACGATAAAAGAGGTCCTCTCTGAATCGGCCAGCGGCAACCTCTTTTTCAAGATCCTTGTTTGTTGCAGCAATAATACGACAATCCGATCTTACAGGTCTTGTACCTCCTATCCTGTAGAATTCCCTCTCCTGTATGAATCGCAACAGTTTTATCTGCATATTCACAGCCATCTCTCCAATCTCGTCAAGAAAAAGGGTCCCTCTATCTGCTACCTCCACCTTTCCTTTCTCCTGCCCCAATGCACCTGTATAGGCACCTGCCTCGTGTCCGAAAAGCTCATTCTCTATGAGGTCCGGAGGAATAGCAGCACAATTTATTGCCACAAAAGGAAACTCCTTTCTCGAAGAGGCCTTATGTATTGCCCTTGCAACAAGCTCCTTACCAGTGCCTGATTCTCCTGATATCAGTATGTTTGCACGGCTGTTGCTGACCACCTCTATGGTAGCCAGAATATCCTGAATGGCTTTACTCTTTCCTATAATTCCGTACTGCTGTTCTCTGTGGATTGAAAGGGTCTCTTCTGTCAGGCCCTGGCTATGCAGCAGCGTATGCCTGACAATGGCAAGCATCTCTTCAAGATCAACAGGCTTGGTAAGATAGTTGGCTGCTCCTGACTTCATTGCCTCTACAGCATTCTCTATGCTTCCGTGTGCAGTAATAATGATAACGGGTATTTCAGGGTTTTTCTGTTTAATCCACTTGAGTATCTCAAGCCCTGACCTGCCGGGAAGCCGCATATCTGTCAAAACAAGATTGAATCCTCCATCTGCAAATCGGGACGTAGCCTCTTCAAAGTTCCTGGCTGTCTCTACATAAAAACCCTCCTTTGTCAGAAACCTGTTCATCATTCGCAGTATATTTCTCTCGTCATCTACAATCAGTATCTTATCCATTGGCCTCTCCTGTTTCTCGAAACTCTAATTCCTCCACCGGTTTGTACCTTTAAGCTTCAAAATGTGGCTTTGTTCTTTCTGCCCACATGTGCCACTGTTAAGTCTGAATTGTTCTGTAATGGCAGTTTTATGAGAAAATAGGCGCCTGTCCTGGATTTCAGCAATTCGATTTCACCATGATGGGCAAGTATTATCTTGTAAACAGTAGCAAGGCCCAGACCACTTCCGTCATTTTTGGTAGTGAAAAAGGGTTGAAATACCTTGACTGCAATCTCTTCAGCAATGCCAGGGCCGTTGTCTCTCACATGAATCTCCAGCCATCTGTCTGAAGTGCTGAATTTCACATCTATTCTACCACCCTTTCTCATTGCCTGAATGGCATTGATAAAGAGATTCATGAAAACCTGTTTCATCAGGGCTGGGTCAACCATTACCAGAGGCAGTCTGACATCCCTGTCATAAACAACATGTACTCCTGATTCCTCAAGATCTGGTTCCAACAGTTCCGTAACCTTATCAAGCACATCAATAATATTGCATAATACAGGTGATGGAGCAGGCAGTCTGGCAAATCTAAGGAAGTTGTCTGCCATCATGGACATCTCAACCGCCTCATCCTTTATTATCTCTATATATTCCTGAACCTCGGCATTCTCCTTTGACTTCTCTATTCCTGATATTGCACCCCTTATAGCATAAAGACTGTTCCTTATCTCATGGGCAATCTGTGCAGACATCTCTCCTATAGCAGCCATGCAGGTGAGTCTTTCCTTCTCTTCAGAGACCCTTCTGAACTCTGAGAGATATCTCCTGAGTGTTTCAAGCATATGATAAAATACCTGCCGTAGCTGCTCTGTTTCATCCTTATACAAGGAATTACCCTCAGCCCCTCTGTCGGTATAGGATATCTCCTTTTCGAACTCCTCTATCTCCTTTGAAAGATTTGTAATAGGTCGTGTCATCAACAAAGAGACAACGTACGAACCGCCAATGCCAAAGGCAAATATCACCAGGGAAAGATAGAAGAGCTGCAACATGGTCTTGTGGAAATCTTTTGCAAAGGCCCTGTCCTCTCTCTCTGTGTCAAAGGTCAAACTCAGGGCACCAAGAAGATCCCCGTCTATCTCAATGGGCAGCGAAATGCTACAGTCATCACTTTCTGTATCACCGGGCCTGGCGGTTTTGCTCAGCAACCCCGAGAGATACCTGTCAAACCTGCCGATATTACCAACCTCATCAGAGGCCACAATTATTCCTCTTTTATCAATCACCCTTGCATTCTTTATCTGTCCCGAGTCTTTCAGCTGACGTATCTGTTCCATAAGGAATCCAAAATCCTCTGAGATAATTGCATCAGATGCATTTATGGCCAGCTTCTCTGCAATACTGAGATGAAACTGTTTTCGCTGCATGAGAAGGTTTTTGCGGGATGAAGACAGTACAATTATACTCACTGATATGTATATAACCACGATCAGCAACATCACATAAAGCACACCCTTTGTCTTTATGCTCGTGCGTCTGTTTAACTCCTTTAAAATCCTCATCTTCCAATCCTCATATCTTTTCAAGCGGATAAAACATACAACTGCAAGTCACTATGGAAGGGGCTCCGTTTTCATCCCTGTGTATTCTTTAATGAGGTTTCTCACTTTTTCAATCACCTCATCATTTATATCTTCTTGAGCCATGAGAACCCATGTATTAAGGGAAGGTGTTTTCGCCAGAATCCTGATACGTTTCATATCAATATCATCTTTCATTGAATCCAGTGCTGCCTGGCTCACAAAAGCAGCATCTATCCTGCCCCTGTACAGATGCATCACAACATTCTCATAGGTACCCAACTCGATGAATCTGATGGTATCTGGTGATATACCTTCTGAGTTCAGTATCCTTTTCTGGGCAAGGTACCCCCCTTCCGAGTAGGTTGAGGTAATACCGACCCTCTTTCCTTGCAGGTCATCCAGAGAACGAATGCTTCCTTCTGATTGCACAAGGACCAGACCTGCCCCAGGGTCTGAAAAATCCTTTATTGAAACAGTTGTAACCCCTTCAAGCCCCCTCTTTTTCGAATATGTATCAGCTAATATACGGTTTTCGAGGAAGAAGGCTCCTTTCACACTTTCCTGGGCACTGAGAAAATCGCCTATATTCTGGGGCACTATAATCTGGAACTGGATTGCCCCGTGTTTCAATAGATATGTTACCAGTGGATTTAGCGTGGCGAATATCTCCGGTTCAAAAAACACAGGTTCCACATAGAGCCTTATGCTGCTGGCTCTACGGGGGATTATCAGATCCTTTCTGTCGGAGATGTTATTCATCAGTATCCTGACAATATCATAGTCGCTATCAGTGGCTTCATCAAACCCATCCACACCTGATTCTATACTTCCAACAATGGCCCTGCGGTTCTTTATCTTGTTGATGGAAAGCATTGCCTGCTTTATTTCATCGATGAATTCAGTGCCCAACGAAGTCCTTGCAACGAAAAGATACTGAGGGATAGAGTAGGAATACCTTAATATCCTGAGGCCTTTGCCCAAATAGGGTCTGGCAACCATCTCGGGCACACCTGTTGCATCAAACATTCTTGCAAGAACAGCAGTAATGGCGCTCTCATCAGAGCCCAGTTTAGCCACATCAAAAAGGGTTTCTTCAGTAAGTCCAATCCTTTTTAGCATAATCTCTGGTAGCAGCCCCGAACCAGGACATGCATACCTGCCATATACAAAGCTTCCGTCCAGCAGATCTGCAGTCTTTTTGACAGACGAGTCGTCGCGAACCAGCAACGCACTCCTGTACTCTGACTTACCATTCACCCTCAGTTTTACAACAGGCTGGACAGATGCCTCTTTGTATGCAACAGTATAAAGGGTGGGACAGAGGAAGGCTATATCTGCTGAACCGTCTTTTAAGGATGTGATAATCTCTTTGCTCTTCCTGGCTACTTTGATTCTGATTTTTACATTCAGCTTTTCTTCAAGGTATCTCTTGAGGGGCAGGAACCTTTTATACATTGCCGAAGGAGATTGGAGTGGTATAAGCGCCATCGTTATCTCCTCCTTCGCCCTGGCAGAGACACTGCCCATCAGCTGGATAAGCACTACTATGAATACTATTCTTAATAAAAAATGCCGCAAGTAAACCCTCTTTGATACAATAATAAAAATATAGTGTTCTGGATGTCAAACCTGACATCCAGAACAACTATACGGGGAGGGTGTTATATGACCAGCTCAGGCCGGTCGAGTTTTACTTTTATATTTTTCTTTTTTCTTATGTAATCAAGCACGATGTCGTACACAGGCGGGCCTGACTGTTCAGCCATGGATGCCCATCCAGTAAAGGTATATTTCTTGTCGGGATCAACCTTTTCTCCTCTTATCCTGAGATCCTGGATCCTGTTACCCATCTTTTCATTCACGATTATCCTGAAGGACATCCCCTTTGTTCTTACGATATCGCCACCCTGCTGCCTGTAGGGATCGGGATTGAAGAGGTTGTCTGTGATGTCCTCGAGAATCTCCTTTACCATCTTTCCCTTGATGGTGCTCTTGTAGGTATTTGGATAGGTAAGGGCAGTCTGTGAATAGACATCCTCAGCAGTTATCGGACCGGGCAGGACTGTTCTGCCCCATCTGAAGCCTGGAGAGAAGGCAAAATCAGCATTGTAGTACTCAACCAGTGCCTCACAGATCAGGTCGTCGAAGGTTCCATCCAGGTTACCCCTCCGATACAGTACAGTCTCTGTATGTCCCACTATCTCGTTGAGTTTGTCTTTATAAGGTGCCCTTATCTCCTCTATCAATCTCTCCATCTCAGGGTCGGGTTTTATCATCTCTGACATGACCGGAATCAGCCTGAATGAGTAGTCGGTAATCCTTTTCCCCTTCACCTCAAGGTCCAGCCGTGCAAGGAATTTACCGTAACAACCCGAGGCTATGACCAGTGTATTGCCAACCACAATAGGCTGTGGAACACCGTCATGTGTATGACCACCAAGAATTACATCTATTCCCTTAACACGACTGACCATCTTCTTGTCCACATCTGTACCATTGTGAGAGAGCACTATAACAAGGTCCACTTTCTTTGAGCGCACCTCGTCAACAACATCCTGCATCTCCTCCTCTCTTATACCGAAAGACCAGTCAGGAATAAACCTCCGTGGATTGGCGATAGGGGTGTACGGGAATGCCTGGCCAATTATGCCTACACTTATGCCATTGATTGTTTTGATTACATAGGGCTTGAAGATCCTGTCACCCCAGGTGGCATCAAATACATTCTGGGCAACAAAGGGGAAATTCATCATCCCGATCAGTTCCTGTACACGGTCAGCACCATAGGTAAACTCCCAGTGTCCGGTCATGGCGTCGCATTTAAGCTGATTAAGCACCTTCACCATATCCTCACCCTTTGTCCACATGCTTACAGCTGAACCCTGAAGGGTATCGCCTGTATCTACATACAATACCTTGCCTGGACGTTCCTCTCTTATCCTCTTTATGAGTGTGGCTATGTAGGCGAATCCACCCATTTTCCCAAACTCCTTGGCAAGGGTGAGGAAATCATCACTTGTGTAGGCATACGCCTCAAGGGTGCCAGGCTTGATGCCAAAATGTCTGAGGAAGTCCTTTCCTGTAAGATGTGGGGGCTTGCCTTTGTTTACTCCAACGCCGATGTTAGTATCAGGCTCCCGGTAGTAAATGGGAACCAGTTGTGCATGACTATCAGTGGTGTGCAGAATCGTAAGATTGCCCTTCGGGCTGAAGTCAAGCAGTTTCTTGCTTGTAAGATTCTTCGCAAGTACGGACGGAGGAAGTATGGTTGTTGCGCCTGCGGCAAGCGAAAGCATCTTTATGAATTCTCTTCTGCTGTAACTCATGATTAGCGCCTCCTTAAAATTAGATGATGGTTATTCACATTCTCATCCCTGGCACCTCTAAAGGAAGGCCATTTGCCTGATATGTAAGATAGAGTTCAAGATTCCGGTACTCTTCGCTCTGATAGGGTAGTGGCTTTGCACGCATGTTCTTCATACATCCCCTGAATCGCCTTTGCAATGAACCTGCCTTACCCCATTTCAACCTGTAGGACGGCCAATGATCGGCATGGTGCCTGTTAGGTGACATGAGGTTGGTCCTTACCCTTTTACAGGCATACTTTACATGGCAAAGCGCACAGCTGAAGTTCCACTGTCCCATACGGGTATAATAGAACTTCTTGCCCTTCTCGTAGAATGGACGTGCCGGCCCATCGATGCTAACATTGATCGGCATGCCATTTGAGAGAGACTTCACATAAAGGGTAAGTGCAAGCTGATCGTATGATTCATATTTCAGTGGTTTTGCTCCCATCTTCTCGACCCTGCATCTGTTTATCTGATAGGCAATGGTGTTTATGCCTTTAATCGCGGGGTCGTACTTTGGATATCGAGCAGCCACTCCTTTCAACTTCTCACCGTTTTCACCGTGACAGCTTGCACAGGATTTTCCCCTGGTGCCTGCGACAGTCTTGAAAAGCTCCTCGCCATCGTCTAACATCAAGTCTGCTGGATTTCCTTCTTCTGCCATTTCCTGTGTTGAGCTTCCATAGAAATCAAGATATGTCTTTTCATACTCCTCATAGGTACAGTTTGGCTCATATTCCTTTATTTCATCTCCTGCCCTGGCCATCTTTGAAAAAAGAAGGGGCAACAGGAGTATCGCAAGACATATGAACACCTTAAAGGCCTTTTTAAACATTGTTTAACCTCCTCCTGTTTATTGTGGTTTGATCTGGACTGTCTTCTCAAAGACTTTGCCCTTTATATCCTTCCAGACGATCTTCAGTGGAGCATCCTTATCAGCCTTCAGGTAAAAGGTCATAAAGGGGTTTGCACTTACTGCTATTGTCCACTGCATTTGTGTAATCAACTCTCCGCCGTAAAAGACATTCACATCGCTAATGTAGTAGGCTGGTATCCTTTTGCCTGTTTTTTTGTCTTTCCTGAAACCCGTCTCCATTGGGTGTGTAATGAGTGCCTTGATCGGAATAACATCTCCCTTTTTGTATCTCCTGGGTGTTCTGATCTTTATTTTTCCTATTCCCTTAGCCATAGTTCCTCCTTAGATATAAGTGTTTTCTGGGTTGTCTTATTATCCACCACAACCACCTATTGTCACCTTGACAGTCTTCTGGGCACCATAAAGCCTGCCCTTGTTTGTCTCAAGTATTGCCCTTACATTGGATGTCTTTCTCATCTTTATCCTGAGAGCAAGACTTGCCTTTCCATTTGCAGGGCTAAGCTCGGCACTGGCTGTAAAGGGATGATAGTTCTCATCCACAAAGATATAAATCTTCTTAACATAGTTGTCCTTGTCCATGGGCAGGTCAGAGATAATGGTGATTGGCACAACTGCACCGTTCTCAGCAATTATGGGGGTCTTCAGCTTTACATGGGACATCTCAACCTTTCTGTCGCCAAAATACTTTTTAAGAACATCGTTGATATTCTCTTTTTCAGGCTTTTCAGCAGCCTCTGCAACACCTGTTTTGAACAATGTACCAAGCGAAGACGAAGAGACCACCGCTGCACAGGCCAGCCCGGTCATTATCATGAACTGTCTTCTTGAATATGTGTTACCTTCCTTCATAGTTCCTCCTTTTAATATTTAAAGATACAACCAGATAAAGAAGCTATTTTACACCTTTTAAAGAATACAGGTACTCTACCACAGCATCAATCTGCTCCTTTGTGAGTATCTTGTTAGCACCAAACGGGGGCATCAGGGTATCGGGATTGAACTGTCTGGGATCCTCAATCCACTGTCTGACGATGTCCCTGTCGGCCTCTGTGTAGTTTTTCATGGACTCCACAAGGTTTGGCCCGGCATTACCAGGGGATTCAATATTGGGAAGAAAATGACAGGAAACACAGTTGCCCAGCTTTCTGGTCGTGGCGATCTTCCTTCCTTCCTCAACCTTGCTGCTCGCATAGCTGAAACCACCTATAAGACTAACAACCATCAGGATCGTGACAAAGAAAACTCCTCCTGACAAACCTCTCTTTCTTGGCATCCTCGCACCTCCTTTCTTTAATATTTCTTTGAGTACACAAGTCAGACAATGAGTGTTGTTATGTAAAAAGCAGACCTATTTAACCTTTATGTATGCATAGCCCTTCTCCTGCAGTTCAACCACACGCACCTGGCCTGAATTGACAAGACTGACAAAGGGCTTGAGTTTTGATTTTGGGGTATTCGTCCTTTTGAGTGTAATACTGCACTGCTCGAACTTGACATCATAACCATCCACAAGACTCTGCATTCTTTCGTTTATTGATTTTGCAAGCCTGGGAGGCACCTTCTTTGAAGCAAATCTCGTCCCTTTGGTATCGGTAAGCAGAAACTGCACACAGGCTGAGTTGGAAACCACCCTTACGTCATAAGGAATACCATTTGTGGTGTAATAATTTACAAGGTTATAGATATTTCGCAACATGGCATCGACTCTCTTGGGATTACCAAAATCACAGTGATACACGGCCTTCTTTTCCGCATCATCAGACGCCCTGCCTAATGTTGGAAAAAGAAGAGTAGCAGCCAAAACAATTAAAAACACTCCCCTGATCAAACCTCTCCATCTCATCGTTACCTCCTTTACATATCTACAGGATGCAGATATGCATTTGTTGATTGTCTGCACAGGCAGACTGAAATGCTTATGCTAACAGCCTTTCTTGATCCCGCTCACATAATTACAGAGCACATCCTTGAAATCCTCTTTTGACAGAAGCCCCGGAACCCTTAGTAATTCCTCCCCGCTGGAATCAAGAAAGACAATGGTTGGCACACCTTTTATGTTGTATTGTTTTGCGAGTTGTTCCTCTGTTTTATCACCATCTATCCGCTTCTTGCCATTGACCTTTATCTTGACCAGGGTTGTATTGGACAGTATTCTTTTAATTGAGCTGTCTTCAAGGATTTTATCCATCTTCTCACACCAGGAACATCCGTCAATGTAAAAGTACAGGAGTTTTACTTCAGCAGCATTTATACTATACACAGGAAAAAGTGCAACCAGGACAATGGTGAATACCAGCTTCTTTGCGGTCATTCCCTTCATATTCATAATCTGTAAATGAGCAATATGTATGCCAATGGATTTTCGCTAAAAATACGGGCAACTCTGTACATTTTGGTACACTTCTGGAACTTTAACTGTTCAATTCTGAACTCTTATATTATTGACAAAAAAACAGTACTGTTCATTGGTGTCCAAAATAAATTTATAAGAT
>JAADHP010000068.1 GCA_013151785.1 Nitrospirota bacterium
TATTCTATATTGATCTCAGGGCACCTGGAAAGTATGAGGATTTTTATAGAAAGGTACAGTCTGATGAAAATATAAGATTTATTAAAGGTAAGGTTGCCAAGATAGAAGAGGATGCTGAAACAGGCAATGTGCTGGTAACAGCAGAAGATGTGGCAAATCTCAAGAAGATAACAGAGAGCTTTGAGATGGTTGTGCTTGCCACGGGTATGGAACCACAGACAAGAACACAGAATTTCCCGGGTGGTATAAAAACAGAAGAGAATGGATTTATTCTGTCTGACGCCCTTCCTGCGGGTATATTTGCAACAGGAGTGGCTACAAGACCCCTTGATGTCAACACATCAAACCAGGATGCAACCTCAAAGGCAATAAAATGCATACAAACTCTTGTAGGAGGTAAATAAATGGAAAAGAAGATAGGAGTCTATATATGTAAGGATTGTGGGATTGGTGATGCTCTCAATGTTGAACAGATGGAAACTGTTGCAAATGAGTACAAACCTGCCCTTTGCAGGGTTCATGATTTTCTATGTAGCCAGGAGGGTGTGCAGGTTATAAAGGATGATATAGAAAATGAGGGCATCAACACCATAGTGATTGCTGCCTGCTCAATGAGGGTTAATACCGATGTGTTTAGCTTCGACCCCCTGAAGTATGTTGTTGAAAGGGTTAATATCAGGGAACATGTTGTATGGACCCAGCCACCGCAGGATGAGAACACACAGAGGATGGCTGAAGATTATCTCAGGCTTGGGATTATGAGGGCACAGAAGGCTAACCCGGCTGAGCCGAAAACAGGTGAGTTAGAAAAAACCATACTGGTTGTTGGTGGTGGTGTGGCAGGACTCAGTGCTGCCCTGGAGGCTGCTAAAACAGGATACAGGGCGATTGTTGTAGAGAAGGCAGAGGAACTTGGTGGAAGAATAAAGAAGATGAAAAAAATACTCCCGACTAAAGCTCCTTATCAGGAGCCAGAGACACCAGATATCGAAGAGAAAATAAAGGCTGTTCAGGAACATCCTAACATTACGGTTTATACAAACTCCCAGGTTGTTGCAATCGAGGGAGAACCTGGTATGTATGATGTTACTATATGTTCAAATGACAATGTAACCACAAAGGAAATAGACATAAACGAGGAGGTGAAAAAAGGTGGGCCTGCAAGGTTTCCGCTTCCAGAGTGTTCCTCCCCTGAAACGGTAAAGGCTGGTGCAATTGTTTTTACCATTGGATGGAAGCCCTATGATGCCACAAAACTCGAGGAGCCCTTTGGATATGGCAAGTACAAGAACGTGGTGACAAACTGGGAACTCGAGGAGATGGCATATAGTGGTGGTATAAAGAGGCCCTCTGATGGAAAGACCCCAAGGAATGTGGTTTTTATCCAGTGTGCTGGCCAGAGGGATGAGGGACATCTTCCCTATTGTTCATCAGTTTGCTGCCTTACCTCTCTAAAACAGGCAAAGTACATAAGAGAGGCAAGTCCTGATGCAGGTGCCTTTATAATCTACAAGGATATGAGAACGCCAGGGCTCTATGAAAACTTTTACAAGTCCATGCAGGATGATGAAGGGATATTCCTTATAAAGGGTGAGATTACAGGGCTTGAAGAGGCAGAGGATGGAACAATAAATGTGAAGGTAGACAACAAACTGCTCAACACCAAGGATGTAATCAAGGCAGATATGGTGGTGCTTGCCACAGGAATGGTTACCAACATGCTGCCAGAGGGAAGGGAGCCAAATAATCTTACCGAGGAATTCATTGGTGATATTGTCTCCAAGGAGACAGAGGATGGCCTTGTGGAAGAGCTCGTTCCTGTTCCAATAGCACTGAATCTTAAATACCGCCAGGGTCCAGAGATGCCCCATCTCAAATATGGGTTTCCAGACTCACATTTTATCTGCTTCCCCTATGAAACAAGGAGAACGGGTATTTATGCAGCAGGTGCTGCAAGACATCCCATGGATGCTGCCCAGGCTGCCATGGATGGTGCAGGTGCAGCACTCAAGGCAATACAGTGTATAGAGAGGACCTCAGAGGGTTATGCAGTTCATCCAAGAAGCTGGGATCAGACATTCCCTGTTTTCAGGCTTGAGTCCTGTACCCAGTGTCGTAGATGTACTGTTGAGTGTCCCTTTGGTGTGCTTGATGAGGATGAAAAGGCCACCCCCCAGGAGCATCCTTACAGATGTCGTCGTTGTGGAACCTGTATGGGTGCATGTCCTCAGAGGATAATCAACTTTAATGACTACAATATAGATATGATCTCCTCAATGCTTGGAGAGTTACAGGTTCCAGGTGAGGATGAACTCTTCCCATTCATTGTGGGCTTTATTTGTGAAAATGATGCCTATCCAGCCTTTGACATGGCAGGTCTGAACAGACTTCAGTTGCCACCGAACTTCAGACTGATCAGACTGAGATGTCTCGGCGGCATGAACCTGGTATGGATATCAGATGCACTGTCAAAGGGTGTGGATGGTATTATACTGATAGGATGCAAGTTCGGGGATGATTACCAGTGCCACTTTATAAAAGGCTCACAGATGGCCAATGAGCGTCTTGGTAAGGTGCAGGAGACATTGAGCAGGTTGATGCTTGAGGCCGAGAGGGTACAGATGGTGCAGCTACCAATCAATGAGTATGACAAACTGCCGCAGATACTCAATGATTTTGCAGAGCAGGTAAAAGAGATCGGAGCAAACCCATACAAGGGATTCTAAGATAACTTAAATAAATTTTAAGGAGGTTCTTCATGTCAGAAGAGAGAGTTCTGAGCCCGGATATTCAATTCATAAAAGAACTCAGAGCAGTTGGTGGTGAGACAGTCAAGAAGTGTTACCAGTGTGCCACCTGTGGTGTGGTCTGTCCCATGGCCGGAGATGAGCGACCCTTTCCAAGGAAGGAGATGATCATGGGGCAGTTGGGCCTTAAGGATCAACTCATTGTTGACCCTGATATCTGGTACTGATAACTGTAATGACTGCTCGAAATACTGCCCTCGTGGTGCAAGACCGGGTGATGTGCTTGGTGCTTTAAGGGCAAAATCGATTCAGGAATTTGCCATCCCAAAGTTTATGGGGCAGATTGTTACAAATCCAAAGATGACCATCGTTGCCCTTGCCATACCACTGGTAATCTTCCTTTTACTGCTGGGACTGACCGGGCATCTCCGTATACCCGAGGGTGAGATCGTTTATTCCCACTTCTTTCCGATTCC
>JAADHP010000148.1:0-2944 GCA_013151785.1 Nitrospirota bacterium
TTGCATAAGATTTGCCGTGAGGGCAAATCGCAAAATTCCCTCGGAAGCGGACATGGATGTCCGCTGAGAATGATGTGTAAGACTCTACCATACCACTGCTGTAACCTTATCGCTGAATTTAGAATCCAAATGATCAGGCTATTATTAAAATACCTGACATTATAACCTATTTCTACAATTTTCTGCACGCCTGCTCCATAAACGCCTCTAAGAGCAACTGTGTGGTGGGAGATTCTGTACCATCATAGGGTATGCTTATGGATGGAACATTGTATTTTTCGGTTACACCTCTCATTATAGCTGTAACAACAGTACCTGGCATACAAGCAAAGGGCATGGCATTGATTATACCCTTTGCACCCCTCTGTATCATGTCTATGGCTTTACCAATACTAAGGATAGCCTCTCCCTCAAAGGATTCATGTATGTAGGGTGAAGCATTTTCAAGTATCTCCCTGATATCTGGTTCAGGAATGGTTTTCAGCAGATCCCTGAAATGATGCTCATACCTGTGGGAGAGCCGTCTCTGATAAAACTTTTTTATTAAAAACTGCAGCGCACCCCTGTAGTCCTTCTTACGGAATGCCTTTTTCAGGGACATATGGTTTATATAATAGATCCACTCATCAACAGGTGACAGCCATGCCTCACCACCCAGTGATTCAATCTTTCTGACAAGTTCCTCATTGGAAAAACGATTAGACCTTACAAATATCTCACCCACAATACCTATAAGTGGTTTCTTCTCCTTTATTCTTGGTATTGCCCTGAAGTCCTCCTTCATCCTCTGAAGAATTGCCTCAAGGCTGCCGTTTCTTCTTTCGATGGCCCTTTCCAGTTCTTCAAGATACTGTTGATATATGTACTCAGTATGTCCCTTTTCCTTTTCATAGGGTCTTGTTTCATGAAGCAGTTTCAACAGAAGATCATATGCTACAATCCCCTGCCATGACCTCTTTACAAACTCAGAGCCCACAATACCAAGGTCCCTGTATAAGGTCACATCCTGAACAGGTGAGAAGATGGGAACATCTTTCAGCCCCATGCTGTCAAGGAGCATCCTCTGGAACAGATTGTACTGCCCGAACCTGCATGGGCCTGTTCCTGAAGGCATGAAGAAGGCAGACTCCTCGGGTTTGAAATCAGAAGACAAGACCTTTTTCATCATATCACCTGTTGTTACAGCACAGGGATAACACTCCTTGCCAGAGACAAATCGTTTACCCAGTGCAATGGCCTCTTCATCGGTCTCTGGCAATACATCTGACGGAATACCACAGTATCTGAAGGCTGCAGAGATTGCCCTTGCATGGTCACTCATGGGGGGCACATAAATGGTCCTTTTTCGTCCATTCTCATTGATAATTACTGTGGTCTTTTTAGGAATAAATGTTTTTACTGTCTTCCTCTTGCCTGACCTCAGCTGTCCCTCTATGCTATCAAGAAAGGCCTCACAACGTGTAATAGCCCCTGCATCAGCACTGTGCTCATCAATCTCTATGTGAAGATAGGGTCTGTCTCCAAGCTCCTTCTCAAAATACTTCTGTATAAAGGAATCAGGCCCACAGGAAAAATTGCCGATAAAAATGGGATAAAGATGCCTGTTTGATTTTATTGCCCTGGCAGCACTTAAGATCCTCTGGCCTGAACGCCAGTACATCTCAGGCCAGTCATCATAGATCTCCACAGGAGGGAGAAAGTCCATGGGAATCGCCAGCACATTAAGGGTTGAGAGCTTCTGTGGTATTTCAAGATTAACCCCTCGGTCAAAGGCATTATAGGCTCTACCCACAATGACAACGGTGGTTTTATTAATACCTGACAGAACCTCATCTGCCTTCTTCCTTATGGTGTCATAAAAACATCTCTGCGCCTCTGATGCCTTTCTCAACGCCCTTTTCAACTCATTAACAGATATACCCAGAGGAGCAAAAATTCTTTTCAACTCTTTAAGTAGATATCCATCTCCTTCCTTCAGATTCACCACAGGAGCAATTATATCTGCCTCTGGGAAGGCCACCCTTATCTGATATGGAAAACTCTGTGTAAGTGGACAGGCATGTCCCTTCTCGTATCTATCCTCAGGTAAACTCATATTTGTAAAACTTGGAAGAAAAATTCTCTTGATTCCATTCTGAAGCAGATATCTTATATGACCATAGCCAACCTTTATGGGAAAGCATGTCTCTGCCAGGACTATTTCAACACCAAGATTTATAATCCTTCTGTTTGTCTTTGGAGAGGGCACCACCTCAAACCCTAATTCCCATAAAAGGGTGCTCCAGTAGGGCAGATAGTCATGGAAGAAGAAGACATAGGGCAGTCCGATCTTTCCATATTTTGATTTGCCATTTTTTTGCTGGAACATATCATTGTAATGTTCATGGCTTGCCCAGAGGGCTTCTTCACGGAACCTGAAAAGATCAGGCAGGTCTTTACCTTTACGTCTTATGTCATATTTCTCACATCTGCCACCGTAAAACAGATAGCCTTCTTCACCCTCGATCTTCACTCTGTTGATTTCGCACATATTCTCACAGCCCTTGCATTCAAAGGAACTCTGATGGTAGGGTCTTGTGGCAAGATCAAACCCTTTGAAAGTGGTCTTTCTCTGAGGGTCCTCATTCATGTAATCCCTTACAATAAGGGCCATTCCGATGGCACCTGTTACATCATGATGGGGAGGAACAGTGATGGTCTTATTCAGGTATTTCTCAAAGGCTGCTACAACAGCCTTATTAAAGGCTGTGCCGCCCTGGAAGAATATCCTTTCTCCGATCCTTCTTCCTGCCACAACCCTGTTTATATAGTTTTCCACAATTGAATAGGCAAGCCCTGCAAGGAGGTCATTTTTCCGGGCACCCCTCTGAAGTTGACTCATCAAAGAGTTCTCCATGAAAACAGTGCAGCGCTCTCCAAGCCTGCAGGGTGCTGTGGAAGAGAA
>JAADHP010000148.1:2988-5496 GCA_013151785.1 Nitrospirota bacterium
TCAAGGAAGCTACCTGTGCCTGCAGCACAGGCCTTGTTCATCTCGAAATCCACTATTACTCCATCCTTCAGGGATATGTATTTTGAGTCCTGCCCGCCGATTTCAAATATTGTATCAACGCTGGAATCTATATAGGCTGCTGCAGTGGCCTGAGCAGTGATTTCGTTTTTTACAATATCAGCACCCACAAAATCAGCTATCATGTATCTTCCAGAACCTGTAGTACCCACACCGCAGACCTCGATATTCTCACCCACCTCATCACCGATCTCTTTCAGTCCTCTTCGTACTGCCTCAATGGGTCTTCCTGCTGTCATGAGATAACGTTTGGAAAGCAACCTGCCCTCACTATCAATAAGTGCAAGGTTCGTACTTATCGAGCCGATGTCAATACCCAGATATGCCTTTACCTTACCTGTTACGGAACTTATGGCAGGAGATTTTTCACTATTTCTGAAGGGAATAATATGCCTTTCAACAAAAGAGTCTCCCTCCTCTATAAGGGGAGGATGTGACTTTACAGTATGTTTCAATCCTGATATAGCACGTTTCAGTATATCAATATTCAGGGGCTTTAACAGACCATCCTCTTTTGCCTTCAGAGCAACACCTATAGCACCCATCATGGCTGTATGCTCAGGTATTATAAGATTTTCAAGATCAAAGACCTCCCTGAATGCCCTGACAACCCCCTTATTCAGTGCCACACCACCCATAAATGCCACATTTAGGGGCAGTTTTCTACCCTTTACTATAGAACCCTTGAAGTTCCTTGCTACTGCAAAGCATAGACCTGCAACAATATCCTCTACAGGAGTGGCAATCTGCTGCAGGTGGATCATATCTGACTTTGCAAAGACACTACATCTGCCAGCTATTCGTGGTGGTTTCTTGCTTCTTAATGCCATATCACTGAATTCCTCTATGCTGAGCAATAACCGGTCAGCCTGCTGGTCAAGGAAGGAACCTGTACCAGCAGCACATACTGAATTCAGAGAGAAATCCTTTATGGAATTTCCATCAAGCAGTATCAGTTTGGAGTCCTCGCCTCCCATCTCCATTATGGTTCTTACAGAGGGGTATAGTCTTGAAACAGAGGTTGAAAGTGCAATCAGTTCGTTTATATGGTTAAGTCCTATGGAGCTTGCAATCAGTTTACCAGTAGCGCCGGTTATTGCAGCAACAGCAGAGGTGATATCCTCCCTGTTTGCCTCAAGTATCTCAAGGAGTGTTTCAAAAGGATGACCATGATGGCGTTTATAGTGGACATCTATAATGTTTCCTTCTTCAGTTAATATGGCAACCTTTATACTTACTGAACCACTATCTATACCAAGGATATAAGCCATAGACACCTCCAACCAACCCTGATAAAGTTGTGTCTAACGAATATTATCTGTCTTTATATATTTTATCATTATATTACCTGAATAAATGCACATTTTAGATACCTTGTCTCTGGCATTGTTGCAAGAACAGGATGATCCCTGCCCTGAGACCTCAATTCAATAATCCTCAGGTATCTGTGGTTTACCTTTGCTGCATACTGGATGATATCCAGGAATGCCTCCTGTGAAAGATGGTGTGAGCATGATGATGTGGCCAATAGACCTCCTTTCCTGAGCAGGGCCACTGCATTTGCGTTTATTGCCTTATACCCACTTATAGCTCTCTTTAGAGCAGTCTTTGATTTTACAAAGGCCGGAGGGTCAAGGACAATGAAATCATACTGATTTCTTGAACTCCTTTCAGCATCAAGAAAATCAAAGACATCCGCACATAAACACTCTATTCTATCTGACAGATTATTCATGACAGCATTGTTGTTTATCATCTCCACAGCCTTTGATGAAGAATCAACAGCAATAACATCTGCCCCCTTTTTCGCAATATGCAAGGCCCAGGCACCGGAATAGGAAAAAAGATCGAGCCCCTTGCCTCCCTTTATGAGAGAGGAAAAGGCAATCCTGTTCTCACGCTGGTCAAGGAAGAAGCCTGTTTTCTGGCCCTCCATTATATCTACCTGTATTCTCACATCTCCTTCCTTTATTACAGGGTATTCCCTAATCTCTCCCCTTGCGATATACTTTTCTTCTGAAAGTCCTTCAAGTGATCGAAAGGAAGTATCGTTTCTCATTACAATAGCAGAGGGCTCTAACATCTCCTGTAGTACATCCAGTATCATTTCTCTTAATCTTTCTGCACCTGCAGTGAGCAACTGTACCACAAGTATGTCATTATACTTATCAATTATAACCCCCGGCAGCAGGTCAGCCTCTCCAAAAACAAGCCTGCAACTGCTGAGGTCATCCAGAACCGTTTTCCTGTAATTAATTGCCTCTGTGATTCTCTCATTTAAGAATCTCCTGTTAATATCGACCTTCTTCCTGGAAAGTACCCTGAGAGTTATAAGACTGTGGGGATTTATATACCCTGTACCAAGAAAACCTCCTCGTCTGTCAATAATCCTTACAATCTCTCCTGGCTCATACCTGGAAAGCTTTGAAG
>JAADHP010000263.1 GCA_013151785.1 Nitrospirota bacterium
TTCAAGAGATTCTGCAATACCCTCTGTACCGTACCAAGGGGCAGAACAGAGGGGATCAACTCCTCAACGATCTTTGGATAGACCCTGGAGACATTATCAAGAATACTCTGAACCTCTACCCTTGTCAGTACCTCCCATCCGTGTTTCTTCAGTAGTTCCGTCATATGGGTTACAATCACTGTGGCAGGGTCAACCACTGTGAAGCCCTTTCTCTGAGCAATCTCAACCATATTCTCGTCTATCCAGTAGGCATTAAGGCCAAAGGCCGGCTCTTTCGTGGGAATTCCTTCAAGTTGTTCATCCTTTCCACCTGACGAAACAGCCAGGTACTTACCCACGATTACCTCTCCCCTTGCAATCTCCACACCTTTTATAAGGAAGCTGTATTCATGGGGGCGAAGCTGCAGGTTATCCTTGATGTGCACCGATGGAATAACAAAACCCATCTCCTGTGCTATCTGCCTTCTCATGGATTTTATCTTTGCCAGCAGCTGTCCTGATGGCTCTTCTACAAGGGTAATCAGACCATAGCCTATCTCAAGGCTCAGAGGATCCACCTCAAGATAGGCCTCAATGGGCGGTTCTTCCACTTTTTCTGTGCTTTCCTCTGTAACCTCTGTCTGTTCCGGTCTTTTTGCAAGTACAAATGCCACCGAACCAGCGGTCAGTGAGATAAGCAAAAATGGTATGTGGGGTAATCCTGGCACAAGTGCAAAGAGAAAGAGGATACCAGAGGCAGTGGATAGTGCCTTGGGATTGACGAATATCTGTCTTGTGACCTCCTGCCCGAGATCTGTCTCACTGCCTGCACGGCTGACTATGATACCTGCGGATGTGGAAACAAGGAGTGCTGGTATCTGGGAAACCAGACCATCTCCTATGGTCAATAATGTGTAGGTCTGTGCAGCCTCTCCTATAGGTAATCCCCTTTGCAGAATACCTATAAGCAGTCCTCCCACAATATTAATGGCAGTAATTACAAGACCGGCTATGGCATCACCCCGCACAAACTTGCTGGCACCGTCCATGGCTCCGTAAAAATCAGCCTCCCGTGCTATCTGCTCCCTTCTTCTCCTGGCCTCCTCGTCATCAATCATGCCGGCATTAAGATCAGCATCTATGGCCATCTGTTTCCCTGGCATTGCATCAAGGGTAAATCTTGCAGCCACTTCAGCAATCCTGCCAGCACCCTTTGTAATTACTACGAAGTTGATGATCACCAGAATGAGAAAAACAACAAACCCTACCGCATAATTGCCACCAACGACAAAATTCCCGAAGGATTTTATCACTCTGCCCACAGCATCAGGACCCTCATGTCCCCTGAGCAGAATTACCCTCGTGGTGGCAATATTCAAGGAAAGTCTGTAGAGGGTTACAATAAGCAGCAGTGAGGGATAAACTGAAAAATCAAGGGGTTTACGTATATAAACAGAGGTAAGTAAGATCACAATTGATATGGAAATGGAGACCGAAAGAAGTATATCAAGAAAGAATGAAGGCATGGGCAGTAGCATGATTGCCAGAACCAGGACCACACTGACGGCAAAAGCCATATCACTCCGCTGCTTAAGAATATCAAGGATTTTCATACTGTCTCTCCTTTAAGCCTGTAGATGTATGCCAGTATTTTTGCCACTGCACGATAGAGTTCTTCTGGAATTTCCGTGTTTATCTCCAGGCTGAATAGCGCCCTCGCAAGAGGTTTATCTTCCACTATGGGAACATCAGATTTCTCAGCAAGCTCCTTTATTTTTTCAGCTATGAACCCCGCACCTTTCGCCACCACTTTCGGAGCGCCTTTCTGGCCCCTTTCATATCTAAGCGCTACGGCAAGATGTGTCGGGTTTGTGATTACCACTGTGGCCTTTGGAACCTCCTGCATCATTCTCTTTCTTGCCATCTCACGCTGAACTGATCTTATACGTGCCTTGATCTGCGGGTCTCCTTCCGACTCCTTGTATTCTTCTTTTATCTCCTCCTTTGTCATCCTCAGAGACCTCTCGTGTCGCCACCTCTGAGTTATGTAATCAAGGAAGGAGACAATGAAAAAACAGACAAATACCACCTTCATGGTGTACAGGAGTGCCGAGATGAGAACAACACTCATTGTGGATACATCCATGAAGATCATCTTGAATAGCTCTGGCAGCAACCTTTTCATCAGCAGGTAGATCAGAAGTGCACCCACTGAAAACTTTGCCAGCCCTTTGATAATCTCCATTATTGCATAACGCGAAAAAATTCTCTTGATGCCTTCTGCCGGATTAAACATGTTGAGATCAAGCTTGAAGGGTTTCCATACAAAACCTCCCTGTACCAGATTGCCCGTTATGGCAAAAATCATTGACACCAGAAAAACAGGAAGAAGCATTATCAGGGCTCTTTCACCCAGAAACGTCAGTCTGTGCAGAGGAGAAGTGTTGGCAGTTATTATAAATCCGGCTCGAGTGATAACAAGAAGCTGCTGAACCAGAAAGCCTCCCATGAAAACAAATGCAAGCAAAACACCACCAAAGGAAAGCATTCCTGCCAGTTCCTTGCTTCTTGGCACCTGGCCTTCTTCACGTGCCTTCTGGCGTCTTCGCGCTGTGGGTCGTTCATTTCTTTCCTGGTCGTCTGCCATTTATCGTGCTCCTATCAGTATCAGATTATTGAGATAACCCTTCATATCTGTAAAGTAGCCGCTTATAAATATCATAAAAAAGGGTAATCCGATCATCAAAACAATATAGCCCAGGGCGAGATAGAGTGGATAGGCAACAAAGAATATATTGAACTGTGGTATCAGTTTGTAAAGCGCACCAAGGAGGATATTGTTCACCATCACAACGGCGATTACCGGAGCAGCAATCTTTATGGCAATCTCGAACACAAGTCCACTCAGTTTTATTCCGGTTTTTAACATGGCAGGAAGGTTGGCTCCGCCCAACAGGTATTTCCTGAAAGCTCTTCACTACAGCATAAATGAAATAATGATGTCCGTTCATGCCGAGAAACAGTATGACAGCCATAAATCCGTAGAGTCTTGCAACCTCCGTAGACTGACCAATCTCGGGATTAAAAACTGTTGCCATCGAAAGACCCATTGTGGTTGCCACAACCTGTGCTCCGGAATCAACAGCATAAAATATAAACCTTACAGCAAGGGCAATAACAAAGGAAAAGACTATCTCGTTCATGAGTATGAGAACTATCTCCTTTTCGTCAAACTCCAGATGTACAACAGGGGTTATAACGATGGAGATGGCAACAATCAGACCTATTCTCAATTGCAGCGGCGTTGTCTTGCTACCAAGAAACGGAAGAAACATGAGAATAAGGCCCACTCTTATGAGCACTGCAACAAATGTCATTATTTCATTGCCTGTTATCTCCATAATTCACCTTATATATGCAGGAATATTCAGTATCAGTCTCCTTGTAAAATCAACTATGGTAGACTCTATCCATGGAAGAGTGAGGAAAATACACAGGAATACCGCTATGATTTTAGGGACAAAGGTAATGGTAAACTCCTGGATCTGGGTTATGGCCTGAAAGAAACTTATTCCCACACCCACTAAAAGACTTACAAGCAACACAGGGCCCGAAACAAGAAGCACCGTCTTGAAGACCTCTACCGATATGTCTCTTACAAGTTCTCCTGTCATTGAAAGCTCCTTACCAGTGAACCAATGGTCAGATTCCATCCGTCAACAAGCACAAATAAAAGCAGTTTGAAGGGCAACGATATGATTACGGGT
>JAADHP010000008.1 GCA_013151785.1 Nitrospirota bacterium
CCTGTGTTTAATATACTTCTTACCTATATAATCTTTACAGGTGTTCTTGCCTCGGGAGGATCTATTACTGTACCTGATGCAAAGAACTTTCTGCCTGTAATAGACAAGGTACAGAAAGGCTATCCAGCTGAGACTGCAGGCTTTAAGCCAGGCGACAGGGTGCTGAAGATCAACGACCGGGAGATAGATACATGGTTTGACATGGTTGATATAGTATCACGCAGCCCTGGAAAGACTCTTAATTTTGTTGTCAAGAGGGGAGAAGAGACTTTAAATCTAAAGATAACACCAAAAGAGGAAGAGATCAAAGGGCCTGATGGCAAGACTATGAAGATTGGAAGAATAGGCGTTATGAAGACATCTGGTTCTCCATTACAATTGATTAAGAGTAAAGGGGTTACTGATGCACCATGGCTTGGGCTGGTAGCAACATACAGGATGAGTGTATTTATAGCGGACACCGTAAAGATGCTTATTGCTGGCGATGTTTCACTTAAAAATATTGCAGGTCCTGGTACCATAATAAGTGAATCAGGCAAGGCAGCTTCGGCAGGGATCCTGCCCTATCTCATGTTCATGGCACTTCTGAGTGTGAATCTGGGAATATTAAACCTTTTACCCATACCTGTACTTGATGGTGGCCACCTGATGTTTTATCTCATTGAGGCACTGAGAGGGGAGCCCTTAAAGGAAAAGACCATGGTCGTTATACAGCGAATAGGGCTTGCAATACTGATTGCCCTCATGGCCTTCGCAATCTACAATGATATTGTGAGATTTATATCAGGAGGCAATAGTCATTAATGAAGGACATCATTGAGGTGAAGATATATTATGAAGATACCGACTGTGGCGGGGTTGTGTACTATGCCAATTATCTCAAGTATTTTGAAAGGGCACGAACAGAGTTCCTCGAAAAAAGAGGGGTGCTGTTAAAGGATCTGATGAAGGAGGGAATATATTTTGTGGTTGTTTCTGTCGAGCTAAAGTATCATACCCCTGGCAGATATGCTGATATACTTGTGGTTGAATCCACAGTTGAGGATGTTGGCTATGCATCTATTGTATTTCACCACAGGGTCATTAGAAAGACCACTGAGGAGTTAATTGTCAGTGGCATGGTTAAGATAGCATCTGTTTCTGATAAGATGAAACCTGTGAGAATCCCTCAAAATATCCTTCATTCCCTTCAGCAAGACGATGTTACGTAATTACACGAAGTATTATTAATTTATACATTACTGCCTGAAGATAAAGGGAGATAGTGTAGATACTCATTTGTTTTTCATAGAAGAATGGCCTCCAGTGGTTATATATCTAATGTAAAAAAGTTTATAAAAAACAAATAGATACTGAAATCGACCCTCATATCTCCTTAATATTGAAAATAAATCCCATCAGGACCCCTGCTATTGTTATCTCTGGTATGAATATTGCTGTCTTTATATGTTTCGAGGAGAAAAAAAACTATTGACAATCAACACTTTTTGTGAGAAAATGTATGTGGGGTATGTGGTTATTATGTTATCTATTAACTCTAAGCTGAAGGGAGGTTTTTATGGGAAATGCTTCGGGGATGGATGCCCCTGAGAAAGGCTCTATCTATGAAAGCCTTTTAAACAGGGGACTGTCAAGAAGGGATTTTCTTACCTTTTGTTCCATTATGGCTGCGACCCTGGCACTGCCTGCAGGCTTTGCCCCAAGGATTGCAGAGGCACTTGAGAAAAAGCAGAAGCCTGTACTTGTGTGGCTCGAGTTTCCAGGATTGTGCTGGTAATACCGAATCACTTCTCAGGGCAACCAAGCCCACAGTGGGAAGCCTGGTACTTGATGTGCTTGATATTGAGTATCATGAGACCATAATGGCTGCTGCTGGGCATCAGGCAGAGAAGTCATTATACGATGTGGTAAAGAATTACAAGGGTAAGTACATTGCTGTTGTGGAAGGATCAATCCCTGTGAAGGATGGAGGGGTTTACTGCTGTATAGGCGGAAAGTCTGGTATTGATATTGTAAAAGAGGTATGTAGTAATGCAATGGTCACCATAGCCGCTGGAACATGTGCTGCCTATGGAGGCCTGCCAGCTGCAGCACCAAACCCTACAGGTGCAATAGGTGTAAAGGATGCAGTGCCTGGAATCACTGTGGTAAATCTCCCTGCATGTCCCATGAATGTGGAAAACCTCACAGCAACTGTGGTACATTTTCTGACATTCGGTACCCTCCCCCCTCTTGATAACCTTGGAAGACCCCTCTTTGCATATGGTAAAAGGATACACGACAACTGTGAACGTCGTGCCCACTTTGATGCTGGCCAGTTTGTGCGTCAGTGGGGTGACGAAGGCCATCGTCAGGGCTGGTGTCTTTATGAGATGGGCTGTAAAGGGCCTGAAACCTTCCAGAACTGTCCTCGTATAAGGTGGAATGAAGGTGTTAACTGGCCTGTTGGAGCAGGCCATGGATGTGTGGGTTGTTCAGAGCCAGCCTTCTGGGACAAGATGACTCCATTTTATAAAAGGCTTCCCAAGGTACCTGGCTTTGGTGTTGAAAAGACTGCTGATAAGGTTGGTGCAGGGCTGGCAGCAGTTACTGGTGCTGCTATTGTGGCTCATGGCATTGGCCGTGTTATTTCAGGTGGCCGCAAGGAAAAGGAAGAAGAGTGAGATAATTTATGATTTTAGATTGCAGATTTTAGATTTATAATAAAAGTTAGGAGGTGCAAATGGCAAAGATAGCAATTGATCCTATAACAAGGATCGAGGGTCACTTAAGGATCGAGGCAAAGGTTGAAGGTGGTAAGGTTGTTGATGCCTGGAGTGCAAGTACCATGTTCAGGGGAATAGAGATTATCCTTAAAGGCCGTGATCCAAGGGATGCCTGGTACTTTACCCAGAGGATATGAGGCGTCTGAACCACGGTTCACGCAACCGCCTCGGTGAGAGCGGTCGAGAATGCCTTAAACATTACAATTCCTGATAATGCAAGGATTATAAGAAATCTTATAACAGGTATTCAGTATGTGCAGGACCATGTGATCCACTTCTATCACCTCCATGCACTTGACTGGGTTGATATAGTCAGCGCACTGAAGGCTGATCCAGCCAAGACAGCGCAACTTGCTCAATCAATCTCAGATTGGCACAACTCATCCACTACCTATTTCAAGGGAGTAAAGGAGAGGCTCAAGGCCTTTGTTGAGAGTGGCCAGATTGGACCTTTTTCCAATGCCTACTGGGGACACAAGGCCTATAAGTTACCCCCAGAGGCAAACCTGATGGCTGTAGCCCATTACCTTGAGGCACTTGACTGGCAGAGAGATGTCATCAAGATTCATGCTACACTGGGAGCCAAGAACCCCCATTTGCAGACCTACCTGGTCGGTGGTATGGCTGTACCCATAGACCCGAATAGCCAGAATGCCCTTAATGCTGATAGCATCGCATTTATAAGTGGTCTTGCAAAGAAGGCACTTAAATTTGTGCAGAAGGTCTATATCCCTGACCTCCTTGCAGTTGCCTCCTTCTACAAAGACTGGGCAGCATACGGTGCAGGTGTGGGCAATTATCTTGCCTATGGTGTGTTTGAGCAGGATACAAAGAGTAACACTGAAAACCTCTACTTCCCGAGGGGGATTATACTTAATAAAGACCTCTCAAAGGTGCATCCTGTGGACCACAAAAAGATCACCGAGTATGTAACCCACTCATGGTATGAGTATCCTGATGGTGATGACAAGGCAAGACATCCCTGGGATGGTGTAACAAATTACAAATACACAGGTCCGAAGCCTCCATACAAATTCCTTGATACTGACAAGAAATACTCCTGGCTCAAGGCACCAAGATATGAAGACAGACCCATGGAGGTAGGGCCCCTTGCAAGGATGCTTGTTGCATACGCCTCAGGACACAAGAGGGTCCAGGAGGTTGTCAACTATGTGCTGAAGAAACTCAATGTCGGACCTGCGGTGCTGTTCTCCACACTTGGAAGAACAGCGGCACGTGGTATAGAGACACTTGTGACTGCTGAGATGCTACCTGTGTGGCTTGATGAACTGGCTGCCAACATGAAAAAGGGCGACTACAGGATACACAACAATGAACGGTGGGATCACATGGCCACGGGAAGCCCAGGGTTATGGCTTCCACGAGGCACCAAGGGGTGCCCTTGGCCACTGGGTCAAAATAAAAGATGGTAAAATTGATAACTATCAGATCGTGGTTCCAAGTACATGGAATGGCTCTCCAAGGGATGCCAAGGGTCAGCGTGGTCCCTATGAGGCTGCCCTTATAGGAACGCCTGTTCAGGATCCCGAGCAACCTATTGAGATACTGAGGACGGTCCACTCCTTTGACCCCTGTATGGCCTGCGCTGTTCATGTGGTTGATGCTGATGGTAAAGAGGTAACAAGGATTAAGATAGTATAATGGGGAAAGGAGGTTTCTAATGGCAGCGGAAAGAAAGAGGGTTTATGCCTGGGAGTTTCCTGTAAGGCTTACCCACTGGATAAATGTGCTCTGTATAATAGTCCTTTCTGTTACAGGTTTTTACATTGGTACACCCTTTATCCATGCTGTATCCTCAAAGCAGTATATAATGGGATGGATGAGGTTTATACACTTTGTGGCTGCCTATACATTTCTCTGTTCAGTGATATTGAGGTTTTACTGGGCCTTTGTGGGCAACCGTTACGCCCGGTGGCGTGTGTTGATCCCCCTGACAGGCAGACAGTGGCGTGATCTGGTTGATACTATAAAGTTCTATCTATTTATAAGCCGTAAGCCACCCTATGCAGTGGGACATACTGCCCTTGCCGGTATCTCTTTGTATTTGCCCTGTTTGTCTGGCAGATTATCTCTGGCTTTGCACTTTACAACCTCGTAGATAAGGGAACGCTATGGGTAGTGCTTGGTGGATGGCTTACAGGGGTAATGCATCTTCAGACCATCAGACTCTTTCACCATCTTGGCATGTATGTGATACTTGCCTTTGCTCTGGCACATATCTACATTGGCTGGTATCTTGATAGCAGGGAGCGCAATGGTCTGATGGGCTCTATATTCAGCGGATACAAGTTTGTTACTGGTAAAGAATGGGAGTAGATAAACTTTTTTGGGGGGCATTTGTTTGATGCCCCCTTGAGGAAAGGACACAGAGGCACAAATAGTTTTTTTGCCATACCTCCTTATCTTGTGCCTCTGTGATTTTTTTGTCAACCATAGAGAGAGAAGACTTTTGAAATTTGCCGATTGTTATATTGAGGATAGCTGTAATGGCTTTATCGCTCATTCTCGGAGGCAGGGTTTATTGGCGGCATGGACAGATGGGTACAGGGTTTTCATCACATTCCCGTATGCCATCCATGGCATACTCGGAGGAAATTTTGCCGATTCACCCTCCAGGTGAATCTTTCTGCAAAATTTAAGCCGTTCAAACCCTATACCCATCTGTCCTTAAACTATATAATGCTCTATAGGTTTTTATAAAGTTTATTGATTATTGATATGACAGAAAAAAGCAAAATAGCGGTTATTGGCATTGGAAATATCCTGATGAGTGATGACGGGGCAGGGGTTTTTGCCCTCAGAATCATTGAAGAGTCATTTCTGATGCCAGAGAATGTTGAACTGATTGACGGTGGCACCAAGGGACTGGAACTTCTTCCATTCGTTGAGGGAAAGGAAAAGATTCTCTTTATTGATGCGGTGAATTTTGGAAAACCTCCTGGCTATATTGGCCATCTTACAAAGGATGAGATTCCTGATTATTTTGCCACAAAGCTCTCTGTTCATCAGATAGCACTGCCTGATCTTATAGGTGCTGGCAGGCTTATGGGTGTGCTTGCAGAGGAGATACACCTTGTGGGTATCCAGCCTGAGAGTATTGATACAGGTTATGGCCTTACCCCGGCGGTTGAGAAAAACCTTGAAGCACTTGTAAAGGCATCCCTGGAGAAACTCAGACAGTGGGGTGTGGAGGTTAAAAAGAAAACCACGGAGATGAAAAGTGTTTTATAATACTTCAGATAAGGAGTAGATGCTAATGTGTCTTGCAGTACCATCAAGGATTGTAAAGATCAATGGATTCCATGCCCTGGTAGATGTAATGGGTGCACAAAGGGAGATAAGTCTTATGCTTCTTCCAGAGCAGGCCAAGGAAGGCGATTATGTGCTTGTGCATGCGGGCTATGCAATCCAGAAGATCGATGAAGAGGCTGCCCTTGATTCAATGAATCTCATTAAAGAGATAGTTCAAAAGCTGGAAGAAGAAGGACTGGCTCCTGAAGATTGAATAATCATATTTTCAACAGTTTTTGCAAGAGCCACGGTAATCTGTGTCATGAACTCTGCTGACAGATATTCAAGCCGGTCATGCTCTGTATGATAATAAGGATAACGAAACATGGCAGTGTCTGTAATCATAACAGCAGGATAGCCAGCATCCCAGAAAGGGGCATGATCACTGAATCGAGTCTCTGGTATCAGATAGCCTTTCATAGGTGCCTTGTAAGTAACAACCTTCAACTCGGGGACATGCTTTGATGCCATCTCTTTAAAACTCTCCATAATGGGGATAGATTTCTTGTTCCCTATTATACCTATAAAGTCACCAGTACGCGGGGCCTTTACAAAGGGAGGAAGTATTTGACTATCAGGTTTGTGACTTATGTATCCAACAGATTCTAAAATGAAGGCTGCCCGGAAGTTATGTCCCTGGCGTTTCATTACATTTACAAAATGCTTGCTACCAATAAGGAATTCAATGGTATTTAACTGTGGTTCTTCAAGTGTAAATGCAACAAACATTATCGGCTCTTTTGGTCCCAGCATTCGTGCCACCTCAAGCATAACAGCCACACCAGAGGCATTATCATCTGCACCAGGACTTCCATGGACTGCATCATAATGGGCACCTACCAGGATCCAGTTTCTGCGTTCTTTTATACCCTTGCTGGTTGCTATTATATTGGAATATTCCCTGCCTTTCAATATAAAGTCGTCTGTTTCAACCACAAAACCCATTTCTTTAAAACGGGTTTTGATGTACTCGGCACATCTACAGAGCGATTCATAGAACTCCACACCATCCCTGTAGCCCTCTATGTTTTTTATTATCTGGACAATTCTGTCTTTCATTTGACCCCGAGTTCGACAGTTGTAGAAACACAAAAGACAGATTAGTCTTATAAAACAATTAGTTAAGGTATTGTCAATATTCTGGCGTGTTACTACAGAACTATCCCTTCGTTTCTATCCTGTACACCTTTGTAGGTGGTGAAATATTTAGTTTTTTCAATATGTTAGACTGCTCAGGTGTAAGTTCTGTCCTCTGTAGAATACGGCCATCTTTTGTTTCAATTTCTACAAGATGTATCCTGTCCATTATTGTCCTTATCCTCTCCCATGTCAGGCCTGTCTTTAACTCCGCTATCCTTACAAGCACAAGAGCAAGAAAGCACAATAGTACATGTGCCCTTATCCTCTCGTCCTTCCGATGATATACAGGTCTCAACTCAAGCGTGCTCTTCAGTGTCCTGAATGCCCTCTCTACTTCCATCAGTTGCTTGTATCCAAGGGCTATATCCTCAGCACTCAGACTGTCATCACTTGTGCTGAGCAGATACTTTCCATCCAGTA
>JAADHP010000106.1 GCA_013151785.1 Nitrospirota bacterium
TCTCGACGTGCATCCATGCACGTCTCCGAGGGAATTTTGCGATTTGCCAGAGCTTTGAGGGGCAAAGCCCCTCAAACTCCCCGGAGTATAACCTATTTTTTTCCTTATCCTCGGGGTCTCAGGGGCAGAAGCCCCTGAAGACCAATCTTATGCAAAATTCAAAACCGTTCAGACTCAACCATACCACTGCTTTCAGCATTTATTCCTTATCCTTACAGCTGGATTTGGGGTTCAGATTATCCTGTTGTGATATACTTAATATTATGAAAAGGATTGATGTACCTAAGGAGCTTCTCTGGGACTATAAAGATGCTCCGGATGATCTTATCTGGCGTCTTCAGAGGATAGCAGACTTTTTTCCAGCCTATGGGACGGATAGAGATACAGTTGAACTTCTTTACCAGTTCAGGGACAGATTGAGACTTGAGGAAGGCAAGTATCGTTTGATAGGTATCTATAAAGAGGTGTGGGATGAAAAGACCCGTAAGGGGAGTAAAGGACAATAGAATCCTGAATGACCTGCAAAGGCGATTCCTTCAGGAATTTGTTTTATCTGATATCTCCTACTATTTCAGACTTTCAGGTGGCACTGCCCTGAGCGCCTTTTATCTTGAACACAGGCGTTCTGAAGATATTGATTTCTTTTCTTCAGAGAAGATACCTGTATACATTATTGAGCGGTTTTTAAAATCTCTGCCCTTTGTTAAAGAGATTAACAGGACGAAACTATATGACAGAAATATCTTTTTGCTTGATAGCAAGGACGACAGATTACTGAAGGTAGAATTTACATATTATCCCCTGAGGTTGATAGAAGAAGTGAAGATTGTTGATGGGCTCAGGATAGAGGGATTTATGGATATTGTTATAAACAAACTCTGTGCAATTAGTGACAGGGTTGAGCCTAAAGACTATGTTGATGTCTATTTTGCAATAAAAAATGAAGGGCTTTCTCTTGAAAGGTTATTCATTCTTGCTGAAAAGAAGTGTGATATTGCCGGGATCAGACATATCCTCAAAAGCCGACTCATTCAGGTTCCGGAGGATATTGAAAAATTACCTCTTCTAATAGATGTTAATAAAAAAGAGGTTGAGGACTTTTTTTCTGATGAAATAAGAAAGATAGTGGAGAGCGAGATAGACACTTAGTGAAACTTCATATTGTTTCACTCCCTTAAACTCCACAGAGTATAATCTGTTGTTTTCTTTTTCTCCAGGGTCTAAGGGGCAAAGTCCCTGATGTCCAATCTTGTATAAAATTCAAAACCCTTCAGACTCTACCATACCACTGCTTTCAGCTCTTCTTTTTATTCTTACAGCTGGAGTTAGGGTCACACCCGTCCAATATAAAATCCTAACAAGGTCAGGGCAACTCATAAAAATAATCCAATCCACAGGGTTATACCTCTTTTCAACCTGACCTCCCTACTTTTTAGGCACATAAATTCAGCTTATTAAATATTTCTTTGTGTTTCTTTGTCTGTTCTGTGGTTATTCGCTGGCCGTTTGTGAGTTCTATCATTTTCAGTTTGCTTAGTTCTGTAAGCAACCCTGTCACACTGTAGTGCCTGCTTAAACCGGTTTCCTTCATCTTCTTCATCAACCTCATCCTCAATATCAAGGAAATAAACCCTGCAAACAGTAGACCCCGTAAGGTCTCTTCTTTCTGAACATTCGGCGTATATATCTCAAGATCGTTCTTCAATATGTCAAACCCCTTCTCTATCAACTCCTTTCCCCTGTAGGCAGCCAAACACTCCTGCCAGTCTATATCTCCTCTGTAAAGTATCAAAAATCTCCCCATCCTATTTACCCTCTGGCTTATAGCCTTGTTCCGAAACCTTACTCTTATACCCCCATTATGAATATCTACCCAGAGATATTTCCTGTACTGACCTGCTATATCCTCCACTAACTCTTTCACATTCCCACTCGTACGACTGAGTCCTCTCCCTTCCAGTGCTTCCTTTATCCCATACAGCCTCCGATAAAACCTCTCCTGCTCTGACTTCTGCCTCTGGGGATTGTAATAACAGTATCCCTTAACCGACAATCCTCCAACCTCTACCTCTACTTCTGCTACAAACAGCGGCTCATTATTGTAAAGCTTCATATTGTTTGGATCACTCAGCAACTTTTGCGCACTGCTCATTGCCCCTCTTACGCTCTTTAAACTTAACGAGGCAGCAATTATATACTCTATCCCTCGTTCTTCAAGCAAACAAATGTTTGCCCTGCTGAAAAATCCCCTGTCAAGCACCATCATACAATCCTCTATACCGTAAGACCTCAACACCTCTACCGTGTTAACAAGTGTGCTTACATCCACTATGCTCCCAGGGTATACCTCATACATTACTGGTATCCCTTCTGCCCTGTCCACCACCAGAGACAGATTTGCCTGCGGCAGCTCATCACCATCTCGATTATATCCCCATTCAAGTATCTCTATGCACTGAGAGTATGAACTCAAAGAGGTAATGTCATATATAAGCGCTCCCCTTGTCTTAAGCCTCCCAAGCAGTGCCTTGCTGAACTCAGCCCCCAGATTACTCCTGCCTATCTTCTCAAGCAGCCTGCTAAGTTTCTGACTGGTTATCTTTAGACTTCTCTCATACAGATATGTCCCCTCATACCAACTGCCTATGTGCCTTAAAGCAAGAGGATAGGTTGCCCTGTTGAGAACAAGTGCTAACAGCAAAGTCAGTTCATCCTTGCTAAGATGCTCCTTCAGTATCTCTTTTATACCAAGTTCCCTGATTATCTCTGCAAAAACAAGTACTTCTCCATAGGTGTACGCCCTTTGAGGAAGTTTATCCCTTACCCTTACTGGGTGGCCTTCCACATTTTTCCCAAGATATCTGCTTTTGTGCCTTATCTTCTTTGTCTCAGGATCATAGTAGGGAGTAATCTCGTATATGTACTCCTTGCCGTTAATAACCTTTATGCGAGTGAACTTCTTCATATGCCTATTTAGGCATATTATAAAATACTTGCCACCATTATGTCAATATCTTTGTTTTCAGTAGCTTTTAGAAATTAGAAATCCCTCGAATTTCATCCTGTGCCTATATTTGAGGGAGATTAGGTTTCAATACCCTGTCCAATCACCCTCACCCTGCTACTCTCAGAAGAGAGAGGGGATTCTAAAGAATCTATTTTAAAGGGGGCAACAGGTGGTTCATCAGGGCATTGATGCAATGGGATTTGATTATTAACCAGACAGAGCCTTTTCAGCCTTGAGGTGATACACAAGGGTTGCCGGTGTTTGTCACTGTCGGTATTGCTACATGGCCTTCTTCACCACCTGTTGCCCCCTTTGTTACTGCTCACTGCTTACTGACACTGCTGTTTGTCATTCTGAGCTTGACTCAGAATCTCAAATAAGATGCTGAAAAAGATTCTGAAACGAGTTCAAGACAAGATTTGGTATGACAAATTAAGGTGTCATTCTGACGAAGGTCAGAATCTCAGGAGATGCTGAAACAGATCCTGAAATCCGAAGGTTTTGTAGATTTCTTACTTTTTATGCTATAATCAGATTATATCCTATTTTGTAGGAGGTAATATGTCATTGGTGGTCAGGGTAGGAAAAAAGTCACAAATTGTCATACCAAAGAAGCTTCGCGAAGCCATAGGGATATCAGAAGGTGATGAGATAATCATGGATTTAGAGGATGACAGTATTGTAATAAAACCAAAACCCGAGAGCTATACAAAGAAACTGAGGGGGTTGTACAGGCACATCTGGAAGGGAGTGGATGCAAAGAGGTATATAAAGGGAGAACGGGCATCGTGGGATTGAGGATACCACAGGGGAAGACCATTGCCATTGATACCATGATATTTATATATCACTTTGAAGCCCACCCGGCATATTCTCCTGTTACTACCAAGATATTTGAGCAGATAGAGACAGGCAGGATGAGAGCGGTCACTTCCTATATTACACTGTTAGAAATACTTGTTAGGCCATTCAAAGAAAATAACAGAAGGGCAGTTTCTGATTACACTGACCTGCTTACTACTTTTCCCAACCTTGAATTTGTACCTGTAGGTAAAGAGATAGCTGAGATGGCGGCCTCAATCAGGGCCAGATATTCTGTTAAGACGCCTGATGCAATACAGATTGCAACAGCCATAGTTTCAGACAGTTCAATTTATATAACTAACGATGAGACACTGAAAAAGATAAGAGATGTAGAAGTAATAATATTGAAAGATATCCAGAGATGAAAGGCTGAGAGGATTCTTCTGTTATGACACTCCCTGGCCATGGAGAAGCCTGATAATATTTCTTGCTGGCAGTACAAAATTCAAAACCTATGACACCTTACGAAAACTTCCAGAATGCCCCGACCTCTGGTCGGGGAGCTTCACTCTCACTGCTAACTGTAGATTTCTGACTCCTGACGGTTGACTTTTGACTATATCTATTGAGCCCTGCCTTTTTCACTAAATCTTTTTGGACAGCAATGATTTAGGGTATAATTTAATTATGATAAAGGAAAGCAGAAAAATAGGCCTCTTTATTTTTGTTTTCCTGTTGATCGCAAATATCCCATCCCTTTTATTCTCTGCTGATAAAAGACCTGTGATACTCGGGTTTGAAGGTGCTCTCTCTGATGAAGGAGTGCCAGCAGGCTGGAAGCTTAAAGAAAGATCAGGAAAGGCAGAGTACAGGGTTTTGATGGATGGGGGTGAAAAGGTTCTGTTTTTCCGCGGCATGGATGCCTCCTTCTCCATGGAAAGGAAGATAAAACTTGACGTGAGGGAATATCCTTACATAAAGTGGCGGTGGAAGGTGATGTTGCTTCCCGAAGGAGGTGATGTAAGGTACAGAGGTAAGAATGACCAGGCTGCCCAGGTGATAGTGCTTTTTGACAGAGGAAGGGCTATAAGCTATATCTGGGATACCACAGCACCGGAGGGCGCGATAATGGAGGAATCAGTACCATGGCCATTCAGCATAAAGATAAAGGTCCTGGTGGTCAAGTCAGGTGTTGAGGATATCAGGCAATGGATAATCATGAGAAGAAACATCTATGAGGATTACAAGAGACTGTTCAATGAAGAGCCAGGTGTTATCAAAGGTGTGAGGATACAGATAAACTCACAGCATACAGGTACCATAGGCGAGGCATTCTTTGGAAGCATTATATTCGAGCCTGCACAATAGTGTTTCAGAACAGTCAGGTAGATCCAAAATCAGCATATGAAAAAGAGATATATATTTCTATTGATCCTTTCAGGACTGTTTATATTTTCTTTGTTGATTATTCTATTGATCTTCAGCACTGGTGCCTACCTGCCCTATCTTGAGAGATTTATCAAGGAAAAGACAGGAAAGGCTGTAGAAATAGGAGGGATAGAAATTACAAAGAACTGGGATATTCGTATCCTTGGCCTGAAGATAGGACAGG
>JAADHP010000262.1:0-1578 GCA_013151785.1 Nitrospirota bacterium
CATGGATGTCCGCTGAGAACAAGGGGTCCCCAGAAAATCGGAAGATTTTCTGGGGTATCCGGGATGTGTAAGACTCTACCATACCACTGCTTTCAGCATTTATTCTTTATTCTTACAGCTGGATTTGGGATAAAGTAGTATGCACTTATAATGAGGTGTGTATTTTAATTACTCTCTAATACTCTGAAGGACTTTACAAGCACTACAGCGAGAAAGGCAAAGAGCCCTCCCATTAGAAGTGCATTGATAATCTGACCAAAGAGGGGAACCCTGAGGAATATCCTACCTACTATCCAGATTATTAAAAAGCTTCCAAGAAGTGAGAGAAAAAGAAAGAGGGTATCAGTGATATTTGCCCTTATGATCTGGTAGCTCTTTTTCATAGCCTCAAGGGTATGAAGGTTTCTCAGGATAATAACGACAACTGTGAACATAAAAACATACAATACCACAAGCCCTGGTATAACAAAGAGCATCATGCCGATTGTAAAGAGTATACCAATAAGGATGCCTGCACTGAATACAGGACCTATTTTTTTCATCGATTCATTAAATCCATATTTCAATGAGCACCTTTTTTCTGACAGTGCCTGCTGAGCCATTACAACGGTGATTGCATGAGAGAGTGACTGTATTCCAAAGCCTATAAGTGTTACAAGGAGTATCATACTTACAGACAGCTTTCTTTGTTCTACACCTTCTGAAACCATATTTCCAAGAACAAGTATAAGTAATAGATTTGTTAAAAAGAATGCAAGAATTGGCGGAAACATAATCATTGTATTATCCTTAAGGATAAAAAAACTCTCCTTAAACAGCCTGCCAACTTCCATAATTTCCTCCTTGTAAGGTTTAAATTATTTATAATATAATAATAACAAATGCTTACCAAAATTGCACTTATTTTTGGACTGTTTTCTTTTACATTTATATTGAACCTGCCCTTTGGTATATTGCGTGCAAAGAGCAGGAAGTACTCACTGAAGTGGTTTTTGTACATACACATACCCATACCCTTTATATTCCTTGCAAGGGTATCATCCCATCTTGACTACCATTACATACCCATTTTTCTGGTAGCAGCAGTTCTGGGTCAGCTTGTCGGTGGCAGGATGGGCATCTGATGTTAAGGGCAATCCTGGTTAGAGAGAAGATAATCGAGTTAGAGGATACATATGTGCCTGAACCTGCTCCAGGTGAGGTTCTTATCAGGGTAAGAACAGCCATGACCTGCGGAACAGACCTGAAGGCCTACCTTAGAGGCCACAAGCTTATACCAATGCCGGGTCCTTTCGGACATGAATATGCTGGAGAGGTTGTTGCAGTAGGTGAGGGTGTTAATAATTTCAAGATAGGTGATCAGGTGATGGGTGTTCATAGCGCACCATGTATGAGCTGTGATTATTGTAAGCGAGAGGCATTTAATCTATGTGAGAATATAATGAACACAAAGGTGCTTGGAAGTTATGCAGAATTCCTGCTTCTCCCGGCACATATAGTTAATTTAAATCTATACCATAAACCAGCGAATATTACTTTTGAGGAAGCTGCACTCCTTGAGCCCTTTTCCTGCGTGGT
>JAADHP010000262.1:1649-4479 GCA_013151785.1 Nitrospirota bacterium
ATAGGGCTTATGCATTCAGCATTCCTGAAAAGCCATGGTTTGACAGTAGCAGTGATGGATATGAACAGAGATCGTTTGAGTATTGCTAAAGAGATGGGAGCTGATTTCACTGTTAGTCCTGAAGAAATAGAGGATACCTTAAAGAGGATCTGTGACGGAGTAGGTTTTGATATTGTTGTGGAATGTACAGGGCAGGTCAGTGTCTGGGAGGGTGCTGTAGGGTATGTCAGAAGAGGTGGAACTGTTTTGCTCTTTGGTGGATGTCCTTCAGGAAGTAAGGTGACATATTTAACAAATCGTCTTCATTATGATGAGTTAACCATAAAAGGTTCCTTTCATTACACTCCGGATGATGTGAGATACGCAAGAGACCTGATAGTGAGCAGGAAGTTGAATCTCCTGCCATTAGTTACGGGTTCTTTCAGTCTCCATGATATAAAGAAGGTGTTCAGACTTTTGTCTGAGGGGAAGGGCATCAAGTACGCAATCCTGCCTGATTCCACATTGAAACAGTGATGAAGGTTGCAAGGCTTTATAGCTTCAATGATATAAGGATTGAAGAGATATCCATTCCAGAGATTGGCCATAATGAGGCACTTGTGCGTGTCAGGGCATCGGGCATCTGCTCAGGTGATGTTATGCCCTGGTACATAGAGAAAAAGGCCCCCCTCGTGCTGGGACATGAACCTGCTGGTGAGATTGTAGAAATTGGAAAAGGTGTCAGGGAGTTCACAGTGGGTGACAGGGTGTTTGTGCATCATCATGCTCCGTGTATGAACTGTCCTTTCTGTATGCATGGTGATTATGTACAGTGCAGCAAATGGAAGGAGATGGGAATTGAGCCAGGTGGTATCGCGGAATACATAAGGATCAAAGAGAATACCCTTAAAAGGGATACACTGAAATTGCCTGAAGAGATCAGTTATGAGGATGCCACACTTATTGAACCTGTTGCCTGTGTGGTAAAGTCCTTCAGAAGAAGCAGGATAAAAGAGGGTGATACTATTGCTGTACTTGGCCTGGGTGTGATGGGAATGATACACATCCTTCTTGCACGTCACTATGGTGCTGAAAAGGTTATAGGAATAGACAGGGTACCTTTTAGATTGAATAGAGCCAGAGAGCTTGGAGCTGATCTGGTGATCGATTTTGTCAAAAGCAATGTTGTTGCTGAAATAAAGGACAATACTGAAAGGGGTGGGGCTGACGTTGTGATAGTGGGTCCAAACTCGGTTCGGGCAATGACGGACGGTCTGAGAATTGTTGCTCCAGGTGGAACGGTTGTTTTCTTTACTCCTGCAAAACCGGGTGAGATGTTACAGATAGACCCCAACGAACTGTATTTCAAGGACATAACCATCACAACAAGCTACTCCTGTGGACCTGATGATACAAAAGAGGCACTGGGATTAATTGACAAGGGATTGATCAGGGCAGAACATCTGGTGACCCATAGATTCAGGATTGAAGATACCCAGAAGGCATACCAGTTGGTGGCTGATGCAGGGGATTCCCTCAAGGCCTTGATTGTTTTTCAATAGAGGGATTTCTATCGAATTTGAAGACCTATGGGTGTGACAAATTTTAATTAATCAATCAAAAGAACCTTTTGTTATTTCCACAGGATTTGTAAGAATTATTCCTTTTAGGTTATATTAAATATGGTCATATTACAGAAAGTGAACAACATACAGTTGTCTGTTGTTTCTCCCTTGATTGGAGGGGTGGCCGAGTGGTTGAAGGCGGCGGTCTTGAAAACCGCTGTGGGGGCAACTCCACCGTGGGTTCGAATCCCACCCCCTCCGCCATTGTCTTTGTTTAAAATAAAACTGAAAATCCTATCTTTTTTATTTCTGCTAATTTGGCCTTGGAATAGGATAGATTTGAGTTTTTTCATGGTAGAATAAAAAACTTAAAGAGTTTAAGAAGTAGCTGCTTTCTCAGGCAGATCAATCTCTATTTTCCTGTCCAGCATCTCAGAGGCATCAATAACCTCAAGCCCTAAGAGCCTTCCATCGCTGTCAAAGTCAGCATAAACTCCAGGCGTTATTGTCTCAGTTCTTGCTACCTTTATCTCGGTTTCCTTGAAGTAAATATATAGTGCATCTGCTAATGGATCGTATGTAATCTTCATGTTGCTCCTTTATAAACCTCTCTTCTATGGCCTATTCTGTGAACTGTAATGATCTTTTGATCAGGGTCAACATCGTAAATTACCCTCCAGTCACCAACTCTCAGCTTTAAAAAACCAGAAAGTGAACCTTTTAAGGGTTGAAGGGTTATATTTTCAATATTTTCGGAGAGCCAGGAGAGTTTATCAGTTATCCTTTGGGCAGTTTGCCTGTTGAGCCTCTTCAGGTCTTTCATGGCTGCAGGGAGGATTATTATCTGGTACATTATTTCAGTCCGAGAGTCTTTTTTGCTTCTTCAAGCGTAATTCCTTCGCCTCTTTCTTTCTGCTTTATGGTTTCTTTCAAAGATTCCTCAAAAGCCGGGTTTAACTGCAGGCCATAATCGGGATCAATAATTTCATAAATCGTTTCTCTTATAAGCTGCTGAAGTTCGCTTTTGGTCATATCGCTAACTTTTTTATCCTTTGCTTCTGTACTCATATTTTCCTCCTATTTATCCTGACTCATTGTAACGATTTTGTCACATTTGATTGTTTTCATAGTGTTGATTGTGTCCAATATGTATTTATCATTATACCTCAAAATCCCTATTTTTTAACATATTTGGACAATACTGTCCGATAAACCGTGATAAGTCCTTGAAGGATAGGGGATATTAATTTTTCGTCTCATTCTCGCCGGACATCCCTGTCCGTCTC
>JAADHP010000138.1 GCA_013151785.1 Nitrospirota bacterium
AACCCCTGAAAGCTTGGCAACAAGGAAGTGGCCCAGTTCGTGAGCGAAGATGAGTATTCCAAGAAGCAGTATAGCTGAAATTAGTGTCACATATCCTCCAGGATTTCGTTGAATTTAGCCCTTGCCCAGGCGTCTGCTCTGAGAACTTCTTTTATTTCTCTGATGGGTTCTGGATTGTGGGCATCCATTACCTTTTTTATTATAACAGGTATGTCTCTGAAAGTTATAGTATCTGAAAGAAATGCCTCTACAGCCATCTCATTAGCTGCATTTAATACTGCAGGCATTGTACCACCCACCTTTAATGCCTCATAGGCATAACCAAGGCAGGGAAAGTTCTCTGTATCAGGGGTATCAAAGGTTAATGCGCCTATCTCTGGTAATCTGCAGGGTGAAAGCACACCTTCAAGCCTTTCCGGATAGGCCATTGCATAGGCTATGGGACCTTTCATATCCGGCACTGATAGCTGTGCCAGTAGAGAACCGTCCTTGAATTCTATCATGGAATGAATAATACATTGTGGATGAATCAGTACATCTATATCCTCATGGGAAAAGCCAAAAAGAAAATGTGCCTCTATGACCTCAAGCCCCTTGTTCATCAGGGTTGCAGAATCAATGGTTATCTTTTTCCCCATTCTCCATGTTGGATGATTCAGGGCATCTTCCGCACTTATACTGCTAAAATTATCAATATCATATCCGTGAAAAGGTCCGCCTGAAGCAGTAAGGATAAGTCTTCTCACAGTCTCTTTATCCCTGCCTTCAAGACACTGGAATATGGCGCTATGCTCACTGTCCACAGGGATTAACCTGGCGTTGTATCTGACAAGGGCATCCTGAACAAGGGGGCCTGCCATAACAAGGGTCTCTTTATTTGCCAGTCCTATGGTTTTGCCTGCCCTGATAGCCTCCAATGTGGGAATAAGGCCTGCTGAACCTGAAATGGCTGATACAACAAACTCTGCCTCTGGATGAATGGCCACATCTATTATCCCCTCCAGCCCCCCTGCAACCCTGACGCCACCTACCCTTCTGGAAAGTGTCTCGGCACTTTGGGCATCATATACACCCACTATATCAGGTCTGAATTCCCTTATCTGCTCTTCCAGCATATCTATATTTTTGTACGCAGCAAGCCCCACAATCCTGAATCTGTCAGGATACTGTCTGACGATGTCCATTGTAGATCGACCAATAGAACCTGTAGAGCCAAGAACCGATATATTTTTAATCATAGGGAATATTTCTTACGTATAAAATCTTGTAATTACATAGACCACAGGTGTTGCAAAGATTATCCCGTCAACCTTATCAAGTATACCACCATGCCCTGGAATCAGAACGCTGGAATCCTTGACACCAGAGTCTCTTTTAAACATGGATTCTGATAGATCACCTATCACTGAGATAAAGCCTATTATTATGCCTGAGAGAACTGCAGAAAAGACCGTCATATGAGGAATCAAAAATATCTTTACTACAATGGACGCAACAGCACCTCCCAGAAGGGAACCCAGAGCACCAACCACTGTCTTCTTGGGGCTTACAGCAGGAAAGAGCTTTTTCTTCCCGAAATTCTTCCCCAAATAATAGGCAAAGCTATCAGAAGTCCAGACTGTTGCACCTGTATAGATAATCCATTCAGGCCCCACCATCCTTACAGGAATAAGCAGGCTTAAAATAAAGGGAACATAAATAAACCCAACCACAACAGGTGATATATCCTTTAATGTACCCCCTGGAGAGTCTTTTATTGTAAAGAGCTTAATCATAAGAACTATGATAAAAAAGAGAATTAAAAACAGATATATATCTCTAAATCCAATATAAAATATATAAAGAAGCATCAACCCTGAAAACAATGCAAAGCCCCTCAGGGTCTTCTGAACCTTATACATGGCATAGAACTCAGCCTGTGCCATGGTCACTACAAAGGCAAGGAGGCCAAGAAAAAACACCTCTGAAAGCTTCATGATATAAAGATATAACAGAGGAAGAGCAAAGATCGCAACAATCTCTCGCTTACGCTTCAGTATCATACCTTTAAAGAGGCGGGCATGATTGCCCCAAATCTCCTTTCCCTTCTCTGGAAATCCTGAATGGCATAGAAAAATTCCTCCTTGGAAAAATCAGGCCATAGAGTCTCGGTAAAATAAAGTTCAGCATAAGCCCCCTGCCAGAGGAGAAAGTTACTGAGTCTCATCTCTCCACTTGTTCTGATAATCAAATCAACCGGTGGCAGACCAGAGGTATCAAGATTTGAATCTATTAGCTGCTCTGTAACCTCCTCTGGTTTATATCCTGAAGAAATGATATTCTTTAATGCCCTCACTATCTCATCTCTTCCACCGTAACTCAATGCTGTAACAAGGGTAAGTCTATCCCCCTTTTCAGTATACTTTTCAGCCTCACATATAATCTCTTTAACCTCCTGAGGAAGTCTGCTCCTGTCTCCAATAACTCTGAATCGTATTCCTTTATTTAAAAGCGAAAACAACTCCTTCGATAGATATACCTTCAGGAGTTCCATCAGGGTGGAAACCTCTTCATCAGGTCTTTGCCAGTTCTCCACAGAAAAGGCATAGAGTGTCAATACATCGATTCCCAATTCCAGGGATGCCTCAATGATATCCTTTGTGCGTTCAGCACCCCTTCGATGCCCTTCCACCCTTGGCAGCCCTCTCAGATTCGCCCACCTACCATTACCATCCATTATTATCCCCACATGTCTTGGTAATCTCCCCACTATTATCTCCCTTTCAGTGAATATATGAAGAGATAGTCAACAAAGGGATCTTCCCCCTTGAGAATATTTCCTGCCTTTGCCTTAAGGCCAAAGAGGGGTTTGCTGATCACGGCTATTTTGTCCCCAAAGATATAATAATCCTTCAATTCACCAGGTATTTTATCGATTATCATCGAATGTTCAAGAGATATTCCCGAAGGCCAGTATACAAGCACAGATGAACTCTTATAACCTGCTGTCTCTGCCTTCTTGATCAAGGGCTCCCTTTTTACAATGAACACCTCTTTGCCTTTCTGGTATAATCTGTCATAGACCTGGAACCTCTTGGGCTCCACTATAGAAGTAAATCTGGCCAGACTGAAATCTCTTATAAATCCACCCAGGTTTTCAGGGCTTCTCCATTGTGTTATTCCATTGCTATCTTTTAAATCAACAAAGTTATCCTTATCAACAACAATATACATTTTCTTGCCGTCATCATTTTCAAAGGAAACAAAATTATATATATTAGCACCTGGAGGAACATCACTGTATTGTCCATCTATATGAAACCCCTCATTGTATGTTACTTTTGATATGGCTCCGACAAATCCATCAATAGGTGAGAAGGACTGGTGCAACAACATATTCTTGTATATTCTGAGGAATCCCTTTGTGCTCCATAGTTTCCTGAATTTTCTGTTTTCTATTTTATAAATATAAGATACTACTGACTTCTTTTCACCCTCACCTGACAGTGTTGAGTCATCAGTGCTGATCTCTTCAAGCCCTCCTGATATGGCAGAAACTATCACCTCATCACGGTTGTCTTTATCAAAGTCCATAACATCCAGGTAAACGATCCTCTCTGCAGCATTGCCCTTTAAAAGATACAGGAATGAGAGGTCCACATCATATTTGTAAACATAAATATCCACTCCATCAGACAGTAAAAGCTCATGTTCCTTGTCTCCATTCACATCACCAACAGCTATAAGTTCAGCATCAAAGGGAAGATCATAAGATACAAGGGGTTCGTCAGTGCCTGCAAGCAGAAACTCTGCTCCCTCCCGTAAAGACCTTACATAAGAGGGTTCAATCTCTATTGAATCAGAACCAAATACAGTGCCATCAGCCCAGATCAGTTTCTGGGTAAGCACAATCTTATCATTTTCTTCTTTTGAACTTAGTGATATAATCGCCTCGGCATCCTTCTCTCTGGCAAGTTTCACAAGTTCATTTATTGAAAGGTTCTCTATGGGTGCATCCACAAGATCAAATTTTCCCGTCTTCTTAAGCTCTTTATAATAGGCATCACCAAGATAATAATCAACACTGGTATTCTGATGGAACAGTATCCTTGTCTTTGTAAGGGATGAAACCCTTACTGTATCGCCCTTTTTTACATC
>JAADHP010000151.1 GCA_013151785.1 Nitrospirota bacterium
CAGGAGACACGGCGTGGATGCTTGTATCCACAGCACTTGTGATGTTAATGACTCCGGGGCTTGCGCTTTTTTACGGCGGAATGGTGAGACGCAAGAATGTACTGAGCACAATTATGCACAGTTTTATTATTCTCTGTCTTATGAGTGTTATCTGGGTGCTCTGGGGATATACACTGGCCTTTGGCCCTGACATCGGGGGAGTCATAGGCTCCCTTAAGTGGTTTGGCCTCACAGGGATAGTAGGTGAAAGTGCTCCCATGGCGCCCAATATCCCACATCTTGTATTCATGATGTTTCAGGGCATGTTCGCAATAATCACGCCTGCCCTGATAACCGGTGCCTTTGCTGAGAGGATAAAGTTTTCAGCGGTAATTGCCTTTACAGTGCTCTGGGCAACCTTTGTATATTCACCTGTAGCACATTGGGTATGGGGTGGTGGATGGATCGGTGCAAAGCTTGGAGCCCTTGATTTTGCCGGTGGAACGGTGGTTCATATCAACTCAGCAATTGCAGCCATTGTAGCTGCTGTAATTGTCGGAAAAAGAAAAGGCTATCCTGATGATGTAATCATGCCACACAACCTTACCCTCACCGTGCTCGGAGCAGCACTCCTTTGGTTCGGATGGTTTGGCTTTAATGCAGGCAGTGCACTATCAGCAGGCTCTCTCGCCTCGCTGGCCTTTGTAACCACGAACACTGCATCTGCCTCTGCTGCCCTCGGATGGACGGCCATGGAATGGATGATTAAAAAGAAACCTACTGCACTGGGTGCAGTAAGCGGAGCTGTGGCAGGACTTGTGGCAATTACACCTGCAGCAGGATATGTGAGTCCTGTTTTATCTATCATAATAGGCTTGTTTGCAGGGATAATCTGCTTTGCGGCAGTAGGTATGAAATCAAAATTAGGATATGACGATTCTCTTGATGTGCTCGGCATTCACGGTGCAGGAGGAATATGGGGTGCACTTGCTACCGGACTTTTTGCCTCACTGGCAGTTAATCCTGATGGCGCAAATGGCCTCTTTTTCGGAAATCCGGGGCTTTTCATAAAACAGTCCGTGGCTGTACTCGCAACAATTGGATACTCTCTTGTTGTATCTCTGATAATATTCAAGTTGATTGACTGGACAATAGGGCTCAGGGTCAAAGAGGAGGATGAGGTAACAGGTCTTGATCTCAGCCAGCATGGCGAGACAGGATACAACTTTTAATCAGGGTTTTGTAAGAAGTCTCTATCCAGCCAGAAAAAAAGGATAATAAACTAATTATGGAAAAAGAGAGTAAAAGCAAGGAGCTATTGGCACTGCTTGAGGTAAGCAGGGTACTCACAGAGTCCTTTGATCTTGAGAAAAATCTCACCTCTGCGATGAGGACACTGAGTGAGTTGCTCGAGATGCAGCGAGGCTGTGTATATCTCCTTGACCCTGTCTCAGGAGAATTAACGATAGTAGCTGCTCACGGGCTTAGTCATGACGAAATAAGAAAGGGCAAGTACCGGATTGGCGAGGGCATTGTTGGCAGGGTAATTGAAACAGGCGAGCCCATGTTCGTGCCAGACATAGGTGATGAGCCAAAGTTTTTGAACAGAACCGGATCACGTCCTGATAAGGACGGAATATCCTTCCTGTGTATTCCTATTGAACTGAAAAGTGAGATGCTGGGTGTAATCAGTGTTGACAGAATCTATTCACGAGAGCACGGAGGTGTTGACGATGATATAAGGGTGCTGGGAATAGTTTCTTCACTGATTGCACAGTTTGTGGGGCTCTGGAGGATCTTCAGAGAGGCTGATACAGAACGTAAGGAACTGAGACGTCAACTAAAAGACCGGTTCAGTATTCCAAATCTTGTGGGTGAGTCTCAGAAATTCCAGTCAGTGCTCAAGATGGTTACCAAGGTCGCCAGCACGGATGCTACGGTTTTGCTACTTGGAGAAAGTGGTACCGGAAAAGAGCTTATTGCCAGAACCCTTCATTATCAGAGTCCACGTGCGAAGGGACCCTTTGTAGCCGTCAACTGTGCTGCCCTTCCCGAGAATCTCATTGAAATGGAACTCTTTGGAGCTGAAAAAGGTGCGTTCACCGGAGCAACAGAGAGAAGAATAGGAAGGTTTGAAAGGGCAAAAGGTGGCACCATATTTCTTGATGAAATAGGTGAGCTTCCTTTATCGGTGCAGGCAAAGCTTCTGAGGGTGCTTCAGGAAAAGACCTTCGAACGCCTTGGCTCTGCGGATCCTATTAAGGTAGATGTCCGTATAATAGCTGCTACAAACAGGAATCTCCTGGATGAGGTGAGAACAGGAAAGTTCAGGGAAGACCTCTACTGGAGGCTCAATGTAGTATCAATAAGACTTCCGTCTCTCAGGGAACGTAAGGAGGATATTCCCCATCTTGTAACCTATTATCTGAAAAGGTTCAACAGGAAATACAAAAAGAATATCAGAATTACAGATGAGGCAATGAAGGGACTTATGGAGTATTCGTGGCCTGGCAATATCAGAGAGCTGGCAAATACCCTTGAAAGAATGGTAATAATGGCAGAAGACGACCTGATCAGATATCATGATATTCACTGGAATTCCATTTACAGTAAAGACACTTACGCCTCTGGCATGACATCTGCGGAAGAAAAAACACTGTCCTGTGAAGTTGAGGCTATCGAAAGAGAACGTATCATCAATGCCTTGAAAGAAAACAATTTCATACAGAGTCGTGCAGCCAGGGCACTGGGTATAACCCCCCGTCAGCTTGGGTACAGGATAAAGAAGTACGGGATAAAAATGAATACTCTATAAGTTGCTGGAGATATATCTTTCAGCTATTGTGCAGATCTTCTCAGGAGCTATCTCATGGCTTTCCGTGAGATGAATACTTTTCAGTTCTTTGATAATCCTCGAGCAGATATCCTTGTGAAGCACAATGTTCTTGTATTTTTTTAAAACATAGGAGATCCCGCTGCCTCCCGACTGACTGTTGATGCCTATTATCTCCTCATCCTGACGGCCGATATCAGAAGGGTCAATTATAAGATATGGGATATTCCAGAAGGGACTCCTCTCTGTTATTCTGAGGGTCTTTTTGATAGCATCCTGGTGAGAGCCTGCAAAGGTCTTGAAGACAAGTTCACCGGCATAGGGATGCCTTTCATGTACTCTGTATCCGGTACATTCCTCAACAGTAGCCTTTGTTGTCCTGATATCAGAAAGGTCAAGGCATGGATCAATACCTTCAGATAACAGATTAAGGGCAAGGGTTAAAATATCGGCATTACCAGCGCGTTCGCCAAAGCCAAAAAGGGTTCCTTCCACCCTCTCTGCACCTGCAAGAAGGGCAAGTTCTGTTGATGCTACGGCAGTGCCTCTGTCATTATGAGTGTGTATGCTGATTATTGCAGCGTCTCTGTTTTTAAGGTTTTTTATAAACCACTCAACCCTGTCAGCAAAGATATTAGGTGTTGATACTTCCATGGATGAGGGCAGATTCAAGATTATCTTATTATTAACAGTTGCCTCCATTACAGTCACTACCTCTTCACAGATCTGTACTGCAAACTCAGGCTCTGTGAGAGAAAAGCTCTCAGGAGCAAAGAGAAACCTTATTTCGCTGCCACTCAATCTTCTTGTCTGTTTTTTCAAAAACTCTGCCCCTCTTTTTGCAAGCTCTATCATTTCTTGCCGGCTTTTTTTAAAGACCATCCTTCTCTGAACAGGTGAGGTGGGCAGATAAAAATTTATAATTGCCCTTTTCACACCCATCAGGGAATCTATGGTCCTTTTTATCAGGTCACTTCTTGTCTGGGTTATAACCTGTATTGTTACGTCTTCGGGAATCAGGTTATTTTCTATCAGATGCCTTACAAATCTGTACTCAGACTCGCAGGATGAGGGGAAGGCAACCTCTATCTCCTTAAAACCAATATCACAGAGAAGTTTGAATAATTTCAGTTTTCTATCCATTGACATGGACACAGGCAGTGATTGATTGCCATCCCGCAGGTCAACACTACACCAGATTGGAGCAGTGCTGATTCTTTTGTCGGGCCAGTTACGTTCTGGCATTTCCAATGATGCCACAGGTCTGTATTTTTTGTAATTCATTGCTGGCCTCTACAAAGCTTACAATCAGGGTCTTTATCTATTTTTACCTTCCTGAAATCCATGTCAAAGAGATTAAAAATGAGCATCTCTTTGAAAAGAGGGCGGCCATAGCCTGCAAGGAGTTTTATGGCTTCTGTTGCCATCATACAACCAAGAACTCCTGAAACCGCACCAAGTACAGGAAAGCCCAGTTCCTCCCATTCAGGGTTATCCTCCCGGAAAAGGCAGTCAAGACACGGGCCTCTTCCGGGAAGGACATTAAAGATATATCCTTCCATCCCGTTCATTGCGGCCTCTACCATGGGGATGTTGTGTTCGATACAGCCCCTGTTTAAAACCCTTCTTTCTGAAAAGTTCGGTCTGGCCGAAAGGGCGATGTCCACTCCGTTAAGAAAGCTATGGATATTTTCGTCAGTAAGCCTTTCATCAAAAATTTCCACCATCACCTGTGGATTAATCTCCTCGATAGTTCTCTTGGCCTGTACTACTCTGCTCCGACCAATCCAGTTCTGCCGCATCAGAATCTGGCGGTTCATGTTTGAAAGAGTCAACGTGCCTGAATGTACGAGTATTAACCTGCCTATGCCTGCCACAGCGAGATAGAGGGCTGCGGTTCCACCAAGTCCTCCAATGCCTGCAACAAGAGCGGTAGAAAGTTTTACTCTCTCCTGCTCCTTCAGGCCAAAGCCCTGCAACATCAATTGCCGTTTATATCTTAGCCTTTCCTCTTCTGTTAATATATCCATAACCCTTTCTTACACCACCATTTCACAGTATTCTTCTCCTATACGGGCCATCAGAGTCTCAAGCTCCATATCCAGTTCCTTCTCAAGTGTGCCGCATGCATCTGCCCTGCACTGACGGCAATGCGTCATCTGAGGCACATAAACCTCACATTCCTTTCGTTTCATGTTCAGCATTTCATGAGAGGGTCTCTTAAGGTTACTGAACTCACCCTGTGGAATAAGAGGAATGATATTATGAAGCGCCACGCCTCTTCTTCCGGCAAGCCATGCAATCATGGGGATTTCAGTATCATTAATACCAGGAATAAAAACACTGTTGATCTTGACCACCAATCCTTCGCTGATGGCCATCTTCAGGCCAAGCCACTGGTTATTAGTAATCCAGAAGGCTGCATCTTTTCCTTTATAAAGTCTGCCTCTGTAATAGGCCCAGGAATATATCTTCTCAGCCACTTCTGGCAGTACTGCATTGATGGTAATGGTGATGCTCTTTACCCCTGCCTTCAGCAGGTCGTTGAGCTTCTCTGGAAGCAGGAGCCCATTGGTTGAGATACAGAGTATAATATGGGGAAACTCCCTGTTTATTGTCCTTAAAACCTCATAGGTCTGCTCATTTGCAAGGGGGTCTCCTGGTCCGGCAATGCCTACAACACTCAGTTTTTCATTCCTTCTGATCATTGCCGAAACCCTCTCAACCGCTTCAGAGGGATTCAACACCCTGCTTGTTATACCTGGCCTGGATTCATTTGCACAATCGTATTTTCTCACACAATACCTGCACTGTATATTGCATCGGGGTGCAACAGGAAGATGAATCCTGCCGAAGTTGTGATGCGCCTCCTCTGAAAAGCAGGGATGGCTGTCAATAATGTAGTTTTTCTGGTTACCAAGCGATGTCATCATAATAAACCTCTTTCTTCTTTTAAAATTTTGCTACACCTGCATCTTCTTTTTTATGTCCAATCACACCTGTCCAATATAAAATCCTAACAAGGCAGGGCACCTCATAAAAATAATGCAATCCACAGGATTACTCCCTGTACCAACCTGTATTCAATTGCAGGGCAAGGTCAGGCACAGATGCTCCTTTGCAGAGGTGAAGAGGTGGTGAAGAAGCCCCGTGTAGCAATACCGACAGTGACTTACACCCACAACCTTATGTATCATCTTAAGGCTGAAAATGCTGTGTCTTTTATAATTAAATCCTATTGCATCAATGGGATGATGAACCACCTCTTCACCTCCTGTTTCAGAAGGATTTTTCCATTTTCAAAGGTGTGGGCATTATTTTTCTTCGGCACCCTGCCTTTCTTTTTTTCTTATTAAATCTTTTGGACAGCAGTGATCTCCAATATCCATATATAAGGATAAGAAAATATTGCTGAAAGCAGTGTTACATCTCCACATGTACATGACACCTCCTGGTGCAGACCCTTGCGCATGCACCACAACCAATACAATCATCAGGATTTGCAACAGACATCACCTTGTTACCCATGTCATCACCATATTCATCTTCGCCTTCAAAGGGCTTGTCAATCAGTTCAAGGACTCCTCTTCCACATACCTTGTAACAACGCCCACAACCTATACATCTTTCAAAATCAATGGACTCCAGAAATTTGGGCGTCCAGGGCTTACCACCTCTTGTATAGCTTACGATCCTATCCATATATCCTCCAAAAAATTATGCTATAGCCTCACCATCATGTTCATCTGTTCTTATCCTTACGGCACCCACTATGGGTGATACAAATATCTTTCCGTCTCCATGTTTGCCTGTCTGGTTAATCTTTATGATTGCCTTTACCAGCTTTGTCACAACGTCATCGGGCACCACAATAGTGAGCAGCTTTTTCGGCACATAAAGCACGGTCTTGGGCAGGGTATGCTCAAGGGCGTATGTGGAGGGAGTGGGCTTCAGTTTGGCTGCTGTACAGAAGCTTTCGGGCATCTCCGAATCCATCTCCGCACACATGTCACCCTTTTGCTTACCTCTTCCGTCAACACTCTGAATCGTCAATGAAGGATAGCCAAGCTCCTCAAGCACCCTTTTTGTCTCTGGAACCTTGTCCCTTCTTATGATTGCCGTGATCTCCTTCATAGCCCGGCCTCCCCCGTCCTCACTGTATAAGCACTCTCTACAGGACTGACAAAGATTTTTCCGTCACCTATAAAGCCTGTTCTTGCCTTTTCCTGAATCAGTTTTACCACCTTAGATTCATCTTCGTCATCCACTACGATCATCAATAGGGTCTTTGGCAGTTCATCGTAATGCACAGGACCGATCTGAAGCCCCTTCTGCTTACCCCTTCCGAATACCGGCATCTTTGTAACAGAGGGAAATCCGGCTCCCTCCAGTGCCAGCACTACCTCCTGTTCCTTCTCTGGTCTTATGAATGCCCTGATCATCTTCATCTCTCTTTCCTCCTTTTTAAAAGTTTTTGTTAATGTCCGCTCAAAATTAATACCCCCTACCCCACGATGTTTCACTCTGTTTATCGGACTTTAGTGTAAAGTTTCAGCAAACTAACCATCATCCATCTCCTTTCTCAGCCACGGCGGTGGTGAGGTTCTTAAAGTATCAACAAGATTCTTTAAAGAATCCTCAATGGTAACCACCTCTTTCACCTTTACAGGCATGATGCCCTTTTTTGCAAGTCTTGCTGCAGATGGGGCGCCAATCTCTGTAAGGTATATGATCTTACAGTCAGCAAGCCTGTCAACCTTCTTCTGGACCATATCTTCGTGTATCTGTCCCTGCGCTCTTGTCTCCTCAACCGCAGTATCCCTGCCTTCTGCAAATTTCCTTATCTCAACAAATTGATAACCATCCCTTGTTACCTCGTATATAGCAAACATACCAGCCCTGCCAAAATGCTCATCCACATTGATACCGTCTGTTGTTGCAAAGGCCACCTTCATCAATGCACCTCCTTTAAAAGATTTGCCATATCATTAATCAAACCGAGTGTTCCCCTGTATCCTATAGTGATCTTTGTTGTATATCCAAAGATCTTGTATACCGGAAAACCCATCTGATAAAGTGGAATTCCGAGCCTCTTTGCTGCAAGCTCTCCATGAGAATTTGAAATCAGAACATCAAAAACTCTGTTGTCTATTGAAGAAAGATCTCCAACCCTTACCTCATTTGCAAAAATCCTCTGCACAGAGCCTGAGTGACAGGGTATCACTACAAGATCAACCACTGCACCCATCTCCTGAATCAGTCTGGAGACCTGAACCGAAAGATCGGGTTCAAGGGCAATACAGAACTTCTTCCCTCCAAAGTAGAAATGGACATCCCTCATTCCGTCAATCAGTACCCTCCTCTGTCTTTTATATCTATGAGGCACTGCCCTGCCACTCAATGTCGAAAGTATATCCATTAAGGCATCTGTATCTCTCAGCCCTGAGATGCTTTCAAGCAGGATGTACTCACTACCGAAGATCTCTCGCAGCTTTTTAGCTGGAGCCTCCATACTCTTCCCAATAGCAATCGTAAATTCTGAACTTCCCATCCGTTTTATCTCTGACAGTCTTGTGCCTCCGGATGCAAGGGAAGAAAAATCCTGTCTGCTCCCATCAAGTGCAGCCAGATCCGGCAGAAGAACTGGTCTCAGTCCGAAAGATTCAATAATCTCCCTGATCTCTGTAAAGTCAGCAGGCGTCAAATGCGAACCCACAAGAAGATTCACCTGCCCCTTGATCTTTCTTCTGTAGTCTGTCCGCTCACACTCTATGCTCTCGAGTATGGCCTCTACGGCCTTTGCATACCCTGTTTCCAATCCGCCTGCATAATCAGGTGTAGAAACATGAACAACCTTACATCTTCCATTTGCCACTTGCCATCTTTTTATTGCTTCTGCCATGTCCTCACCTCTGACCTCGGAAAGACCCGAACTAAGGATACCTATAATGTCAGGCTGCTGTTTCTCAATAATCCCTTCTATAACGTTTACAAGTCTTTCCTCGCTTCCCATCACAATATCTTCTGTAAAGAGCTTTGTACTTACAAGGGCAACAGGTTCTCTGAAGTGTTTCGTTATCAGAACCTTTGCAAGAAAACTGCAGCCCTGGGCACTATGAATCACCGGCAATGCCCTGTCTATTCCCTGAAGTGCAATAGCAGCCCCGACGGACTGGGAGTGTTTAAGGGGATTAATAACCAGATCTCTGTCCAGGGAAATCTCTGATTTTTCAGGTGTCTTCCTTGACTCCTGACGCCTGACCCTGCTTCTGGCGGCTGACTCCTGACTGAAAAATCGTATGCTATTACTGATGTCTTCAGCAAGATTGACAAGGCCCTCATATCCAGCATAGGCCCTATGGCGTTCCTGATTGACATCCACAAAGGGAAATCCCTCTTTCATGGCAAGATAGAGGTTCCTTCCTCCCGCAATAAGGATATCAGCATTATTATCCTTCATAAGCCTGCGTAGATTAGATGGAGTAACATCTTCAACAAGAGGTGCATCCTCACCCAGTATCTCTCTCATCTTTTCCTCATCCTCATAGGTGCTCTTCTTGGTTCCCACTGCTACTATCTCGATCTCCAGGTCAAGAAGAGCTGATATGAAAGACCAGCTCTTTACACCACCCGTATAGAGAACTGCCTTTTTGCCTTTTAAATGAGAAAACTCCTTTAATCGTTCCTCAAGCTCTCTTTCCTTTCTCTGGATTATTTCCTCGATCCTGGAACTCAGGACTTTGAACCTTGAACCTATTGCCCTCAGTGCTTTTGTCATCTCGGTCTTCCCAAAAAAAGAGACCTCAATATAGGGAATGTCATATCTGAGTTGCATCTCCTTTGCCACATTCACAAGGGCACGACTGCAGACCACCACATTCAGATCTGCCCTGTGGGCATAGGTAATCTCCTCAAAGGTTGAATCCCCAGTAATCCTTGAAAGCACCCTTATGCCTGCCTCTTTGAGCAGGGGCTCCACAAGCCAGAGATCACCTGCAATGTTGTACTCCCCGATAAGATTTATATCGCAGGTAGTTGTAAGCGGAGCCTCTCCTGTACCGATCACATAGTCAAGCAGAACCTCTCCTGCTATTCTGTTCCCAAGATTCTTGGGACCGGTAAACCCAGGGGCATTGACAGGAATTACCCTTACTCCGAGGGTAGCCTCAGCCTTCCTGCAGACTGCCTCGATATCCTCTCCGGTAAGTCCGCTTACGCATGTAGCATAAACAAATACGGCTGATGGCCCTACTGCTTCGTATGTCCTGAGGATGGCCCTGTAGAGCTTGTCCTCAGAGCCATATACGATATCCAGTTCTGTCATGTCTGTTGTAAAGCCCATTCTGTATAGATTGCCTTTTGATGAAAGGGTGCCCCTTCCTTCCCAGGAGTTACCACAACATGCTATGGGGCCATGAACGATGTGTGCAGCATCAGCAATGGGCTGAAGCACTATCATGGCTCCGTCAAAGGCACATGACTCACCACCACGGCTGCGGCAGAGCTTGTCTTTCTTTTCCCTGTTGCAGCCTTCTTTTATCAATCTGTCAGCATTACTCAGTCTCATAACTTCATCTTCTATCTGATTACATCAAAACTCTGAGTGTTAATAGATGCCCTGTCCATCTCATCAAGCACCGTATTGACTATCCAGTTCACGAGGTTTATCACTCCCTGATACCCGACTATTGCATATCTGTGCAGATGATGCCTGTCAAAAATTGGAAACCCGATCCTGACAAGCGGAGTTCCTGTATCTCTCCACAAGAACTTTGCATAGGAATTTCCGATAACAAGGTCTACAGGCTCTGTAAACATCAATGACCTCAGGTGCCACATATCTTTTCCTGTATAGACCTTCCCGTTTCTTCCGTAATAACTGCTACTCAGCAGGGCATTGGCCTCCTCTTCAAATTTCTTATCACCGTTGGTGCAGACAATATGAACAGGCTCACCCCCCATCTCCATGAGGAATCTGATTAATCCAAGTATAAGATCAGGGTCTCCTACAAGGGCAAATCTCTTGCCGTGGACATAGGGGTGGGAGTCCACCATGGCATCCACTGCCCTGCCCCTTTCTGCTTCAATCTCTTCAGTAATTGGCTTTCCTGTAAGCCTGCTTACCTCCTCAAGGAACCTGTCTGTATTCTCCACTCCAATGGGCATGAATCCAGTGATAAACTCCTGTCTCCATGCCTCTCTTACAAACTCTCCTGTCTTAAAGGTGGAGTATTTCTGCATGGATATTGTTGCAGTAGCATTAACGGCATCCCTTACATCTTCAAGCGGTGTTCCTCCTGGATACATTATGTATTCGCCAACATTTGGAGAATCCATAACATCAGAGATATCAGCAAGTACAGTATATTTAACATTCATAAGATCCAGAAGTCTCTTTATCTCCCTTATATTTCCCGTATAGGTATCAAACCCTGGAACTATGTTTATCTTTCCGTTGGGCTCACCTTTCCTGTCGGTCAGATAACCAAGGATTCCCTTCAGCATATTGTCATAACCTGTAATATGTGAGCCTACGAAACTGGGGGTATGAGCAAAAGGCACCGGAAGATCTTGAGGAATTCTTCCCTTTTCCTTTGCCTGTTTGATGAATGCACCAAGATCATCACCAATCACCTCTGCCATGCATGTAGTCGACACAGCAAGCATCTCGGGTTTGTATATGGCATAGGCATTCTCAAGCCCCTCGAGCATATTGTTGAGGCCTCCGAAGACTGCCGCATCCTCTGTCATTGATGAAGAGACAGCAGGCACAGGCTCTTTAAAGTGTCTGCTCAGGTGGCTTCTGAAATAGGCTGTACATCCCTGAGAGCCCTGCACAAAGGGCAGGGTCTTCTCAAACCCAAGGGCGCAAAGCACGGCCCCCAGAGGCTGGCATGCCTTTGCAGGATTCACTACCAGAGCCTTACGGGCAAAATTCTTCTCCATATACTCCTCTGTTTTTGTCCATTCAAGGGTCTTATTTATCTCATCCTCTTCACAGGGTCTCTCAAACTCTCTTTTCCTCTCAAACTGTTCAAGATAGCTCTGTTCCTTAAAGAGTTCAATGTGGTCTTTTACTTTCATTTCTTCCTCCTCACTGAATGTTTTTTCATACTGTTGCTCTGGAATGTAGCAAATAACAAGAACCGTGCCAGAAACGGTATCCCTGGTACTAAACTGATAAAAGAGTTTAAGAATACCCTGTTTTCAATGCCTTCTGGAAAAGGAGGATATTAGAACCGGCAAAATACAGTAACTGCAGAAAGGACATAAATGTCTAAGGGATTACAAATCTGTTGCAATGGTGATACTACTTAAAAGCAAAAAGCAAGACGTGACCCCACTTGGCATTCTATTTCTTTTTATTTCTTTCTCTTTATCCTTAGATACTGTATCATTATTACCATTACATAGATGGCTATTCCCAGAGGATAGAGGTAGTATTTGTGAGATTCGTCAATATTTACAAGCCCTGCAATGGCTCCTGGATGGAAGAGGACAAATGCAGCAGCAAGGAAAAAGGGTATCTCATAGATTTTATTTTTTGTAAGACACCAGCCCTGGGCAAAACACTCAAAGGCAGATATCCCTATGAGTGCCATTGAAAATACAAGCAGTGCCTGTGGGATACTATAGATGTTGAACAGTATCAGGTCAGGATTAAAGACAAACATGAAGGCTATCACCGATGTCCTGATGTCGTAGAGAAACCCCTGGATGCCTGTGGGGATTGGTTCTGACTGCGCAATTGCAGATGCTGTATAGGCGGCAAGCCCCACCGGAGGTGTGTCATCTGCCAGTATTCCGAAGTAGAAGCAGAACAGATGTGCTGCCATTATGGGTATAAAGAAACCGTATAGTTCACCCACTGTGACGATTATCGGTGCGGTCAGCGATGCCATAACGATGTATGTTGCCGTGGTGGGAAGCCCCATGCCAAGGAGCATGCTTGCAATGGCCGTTATCAAAAGAAGCAGAAAGATATTACCACCTGAGATGTTCTCCACAATCTGGGTTATCATTCCGCCTATGCCCATATTTACCACGCCCACGATTATGCCTGCTGCAGCACAGGCAAGTGCCACGGATATCATATTCTTTGAACCCTGGATCATCCCCCTTGCGATGAGCCCTGCCGAAGAGGCAATGGCATGTTTGATCCTTTTTGTCTTTCTCAGTTCCTGATAAACAATTACGCCTGTGAGTACAACTATTGCCCTGAAGGCAGCAAGCTCTGGCGAGTGCCTGAGCACAACAAGCTCATAAAGGAGCACCAGGATTGGCAACAGATAATGAAGACCACCTTTGAGGGTTTTTTTCAGATCCGGCAGGTCTTCGGGAGGAAGCCCCTTTATGCCCAGTTTTGAAGCCTCAAGATGGGTGATGCAGAAAAGCCCGAAGTATGAAACAAAGGCAGGTATTGCTGCAGCCTTTACAACCTCAATGTACGGGACATTCACATACTCTGCAATAATGAATGCTGCAGCTCCCATGATGGGAGGCATCAACTGCCCGTCAGTGCTTGCCGCCACCTCTGTGGCAGCTGCCTTTTTTGGAGGATAGCCAATCTTTTTCATAAGGGGTATGGTAAAGGGACCTGTGGTGACAATGTTCGCAATACTTGAGCCTGAGATAAGCCCTGTAGCTCCGCTTGAGACCACGGCCGCCTTTGCAGCACCTCCCTTGAATCTGCCAAGGAGGGAAAGGGCAAGGTCTGTAAAAAACCTCCCTGCACCTGCAACCTCAAGAAGCGCACCCATCAATACAAAGAGATAGACTATTGATGCAGAAACCCCTAAGGGAATACCATATATACCTTCGGTTGAGAGGGTTATGTTGCTCATGTATTTCTTTAGTGAGACACCCTTGAAGGCAAATACATCCGGCATATGTGGACCCAGAAAGGCGTATGCTGTAAAGAGTATGGCTATGATGGAGAGGGCAGGGCCTATCACCCTCCTTGATGCCTCAAGAAGCAACAAAATCAGTACCACACCCACCACTATGTCACGTGGCAGGGGGATGCCGGCACGCATTGTTATACCCTCATAATCTATAACGATATAGAGTGCACTCAGTGAGCCAATGATACACAGGATGTAGTCTGTAACAGGTATTCCTTCGGTGGAAGAGATTCGGTGAAACCTTCTCCGCTGTCTTTTAATGCAGGGAATTACCAGGAAGCAGAGTGTCATTGCAAAGGCAAGGTGTATGGCCCTGATCTTTGTGCTGTCAAGGATGAGGAAACTTGCAATGCTGAGTTGAAATAACGCCCATGATATCGCTACTGAGCCAACAATGAGGTTTTCAAACCTCCCCATCCTTCTCAGGTTGCCTGATTCTGCCTTTACGATGGATTCAGCCTCTTTGATAGCCACCTGAAAATTTGCTCTTTACTTTATCAATGAAGGATCTATATATTTCAGAAGGCCTGCCTCTCTGTAGTACCTGAGTGCCCCTTTATGTATGGGTGCAGAGAGACCCTGAAGCATCTTCTCTTTTGTCAGTACTGAGTAGGCAGGATGGAGTTTTTTGAACTCCTCAAGATTGTCAAATACCTCCTTTGTAATGGCGTAAACCACCTTTTCATCCACATCTGCTGAGGTGACGAATGTTGCCTTCACACCTATGCTGGGAACATCCTCGGTGTTCTCAGCCTTGGGGTAGAATTTTATGGGAATAATGGTCTTTGCGTAATATGGATAACGCTTAAGGAGTGCATCAATGCCCGGGCCTTCAATAGGGATGATTCTTACCTTCAGTCTTCCCGAGGTTGCCTCCTTTATGTTTCCGTTTGGATGGCCCACTGTATAAAAGAAGGCATCAATCCTTCCGTCCTGAAGAAGTGATGGTGCCTCTACTGCCTTTGCCTGCTCAACATGGATACTGCTCAAAGGGATTCCTGCTGCCTCAAGCACATCCTTTGAGTTCTGCAACTGTCCGGAACCAGGATTGCCAATGTTTACCCTTTTGCCTTTGAGATCCCGAAGACTTTTGATTCCACTTTCTACAGATGCGATAAGAGTTATTGATTCAGGATGGATGGAAAAGACAGAGCGAAGCTTTTTCTGGGGACCTCTGTTTTTCCATTCCGCAAGGCCATGGTATGCCTGATACTGTCTGTCTGACTGGGCGATGCCGAATTCAAGGTCGCCTGAAAGCACGGCATTGATGTTATACACAGAGCCTGCGGTGGATTCAACAGTTGCCTTTATTCCGTATTGCTTGAACTTCTTGTTTATCATCCTGCTTATGGCACCGCCTGTAGGATAATAAACACCTGTCACACCACCCGTGCCGATTGTTACGAATATCCTCTTTGATGCAGCATCTGCATCAAGGGAGGTTATAAATATAGCACAAAACAAAAAAAGTATTAGTCTTCTTAAAATCATAATAGCCTCCTTTCATAGCCGGTTCTCTTGGTTTTCAAAATTTATTATGTATAGTAAGATATTTTATCATGAAAGGGGTATAAAGGACAGTTAAGACTTTACATGTAGTATATCCTTTCATCGGTGTCCAAAATAAATTGATAAGCTCTGGATAAGGCTGAGTACCGAAGAAAAATAAGGCCCACACCTTTGAAAATAAAAAATCCTTCTGAAACAAGAGCGGCCGAGAG
>JAADHP010000300.1 GCA_013151785.1 Nitrospirota bacterium
TATTGTGCCTTGGTGCCAGGGTTGTGGGAGAGGCACTTGCAAAAGACATACTGAAGGCCTTTTTATGTGCAGAGTTTAAAAACAGAGAGCGTTATAACAGAAGACTTCAAAAGATAAAGGAGATAGAGGATGAAACAGGACAGTCTCATACATAATTATATTGTCCAGACCCTTAAAGACAGGCTTTCGAAGGAGTACAAGGAGATAAAGGACAACATAGAAGAAAAAAGGCATGAAATAAACGGTGTCTTTCCTGATCTTATACTTGGCAATCATGGGCTGGTTCTTGCTGCCTGCGAGGTTGAGACCGAGGAAAGTATTACCCCTGAGAAGGCAGATGACTGGAAAAAGGTTATCGAGTCAGGTACAAGACTCTTCCTGATGGTTCCTACAACCAAAACCAAGGATGTCACATCCCTGCTATGGGAAAAGGGGATTGCAGACAAGGCATCACTGGGGACATACGAACTCAGAATCAGGATGCCATAAAAAGGTTCACCAGGAGGCTGAACCTGATTTTCACCTCGGAGGCGGACAGGGATGTCCGCCGAGAATGATGTGAAAAGGTTATATCCATTGCCTGACCAATGAGTCAATCGGCAATTTGAGGGATCTAAAGGGGGACATTTGACATTATAAAGAGATTTTTATTAATTTATATATCTGAAACGGGCGGATAGCTCAGCTGGGAGAGCGCAGCCCTTACAAGGCTGAGGTCAGCGGTTCGATCCCGCTCGATCCCGCTTCCGCCTACCATTTTTAATCCTTCTATCTCAAGTTTCATTTTTAGAATATCTTCTTAGTCTCTCCGAAATAGAAAAACAGAATGAGCAAGGGAAAGATTTTATATTGGAATTTAGAGTGGAAAGTTTTGCTTGACAATAAAAGTAAAAAAAACATATACTTTTATTTAATATTAACAGGGTGTGTTTATGGAAGACCATACTGAAGAGTTATACAAAGAAGCAAATAGACTTTTTGAAGAAGGAAAATATTATGAAGCAGAACCTCTTCTCAAAGAGGTAATCAGCCGTAATCCCAGATATGCAGATGTTCTCAACAAGCTTGGGTTTATTGCCCATCTGAAAGGTGAATATAACGAAGCTGTAGATTACTTTGAGAAAGCGCTCCAGCTCAATCCCAGATATACAGAGGCATCATTAAATCTTGCCATCACATATAATCAGATTGGCGAGTTTAAAAAGGCACAGGATGTGTTTGCCATGGCAGCACAATTCGCAAATCCTGAGCCAGGCTCTCTTGACCCCTATGTGGCTGGTAAGCTTGCGAACGAACACTTCAGAATAGGTAACATATATCTTGATTATGGTCGCAATAATGAGGCTATTGAGGAGTTCAGAAAGGCGTTGAAATTAGCTCCCACATTTCCTGATGTACTCACAAAACTTGGTATAGCTCTCAGAAATATAGGTGAATTCGAAGAGGCTATTATGCATTTTAACAAGGCAAAGGAGTTGAACCCTTCTTATGGGCCTGCCTGGGTACAACTGGGAGTAACATATTTTATGAAAGGACTTTCAGGTCTTGCTGTTGAAGAATGGGAGGAGGCCCTAAGGATTAATCCAAACCTTAGAGATGCAAAATATTATCTTGAGATTATCAAAAGAGAAGAAAGAGAATAAAGCGAACCTGCCATTATATGGTAATTTCCGATTTGCCCATGTCCAGTGATACACTCTTGGATGTTAAAGGGTTGGATTTGTATTTTGAAGATAAAGGCCCTTCTGTCCAGATTCTAAGTGATGTATCCTTTCAGATAGAGAAGGGAGAAATCTTTGGAATTGTGGGTGAGAGCGGTTGTGGTAAAAGTCTGACTGCACTCTCCATATTAAGACTCCTTCCCCAGGGTGCCCACGTACAGGGTGGTATAATCTTTCGTGGTAGAGACCTGCTTTCATTGTCTGAAAAGGAACTTCAGGATATCAGGGGTAAAGAGATTGCAATGGTATTTCAGGAACCCATGACCTCCCTTAATCCTGTTTTTACAATAGGGAGACAGATTGCAGAGGTTCTCATATATCATGAAGGATTAACAAAGAAAGAGGCAATGGAGCGGGCTGTTGAACTTCTTCGCAGTGTTCATATCCCCTATCCAGAGTTGAGATTAAAGGAATATCCCCACAAATTGTCAGGTGGTATGCGTCAGCGGGTAATGATAGCAATGGCTATTGCCTGTAGCCCCTTGCTGTTAATTGCAGATGAGCCTACCACTGCCCTTGATGTTACCATTCAGGCAGAAATACTCGATCTGCTTATGGAGATCAAAGAACAGAAGGGAATGTCAGTGATCTTTATATCCCATGACCTCGGGATTATTTCCGAGAATGCAAAACGAATGGCAGTAATGTATGCAGGTAGAGTGGTTGAGATTATCAGGGTTGATGATCTGTTTAATTCTGTAGCACATCCCTATACAATTGGTCTTATAGAATCATTGCCCATAAAAAGGGGTGTTAAATTAAATCCCATCCCTGGATCAGTTCCATCTCCTGATGAGATGCCTGAGGGATGTAAATTTGCACCACGTTGTAGATATATGATTGATGCCTGCAACATAGAAGAGCCAGGGCTTTACGCAATTGAAGGCAATGACCACCTTGTAAGATGCATAAGAGCCAAAGAGTTGAAAGGGAACGTAAAACTCATTTAGCATATCCTATGGAGATAATCAAGACAGAGGGCTTGACAAAGCACTTTACAATCAGAAGTGGCATATTCAGAAAAGGCCAGATTGTAGCAGCCCTGAAAGATGTAAATATCTCGATACAGGAGAGAACTGTTTTTGCTGTGGTTGGCGAGAGTGGCTCAGGAAAGTCAACCCTTGCCAGGGTAATCCTTCGATTGATAAAACCAACAGGGGGAAGGGTATTCTTTAGAGATAAGGATGTCTTTTCTTTAAAGGGAGATGAGTTGAAGAATTACAGAAGATCGGTTCAGATAATATTTCAGGATCCCTTTGCATCGCTTAATCCGAGGATGTCCGTATATTCCATCATTTCAGAGCCTTTAAAGATCCATGGCCTTGTAAGTAAGGATAGATTAAAGAACCGCGTTATAGAACTTCTTGAATTAGTGGGTCTTAAGGAAGAGCATATGGACCGTTATCCCCACCAGTTCAGCGGAGGGCAGCGCCAGAGAATTTCCATAGCCCGGGCACTTGCATTGTCACCCGAACTGATTATAGCTGATGAGCCATTGTCATCTCTTGATGTATCCATACAGGCACAGATTCTGAACCTGATGAATGAACTGAGGGAAAGAGAAAACCTGACCTATCTCTTCATCAGCCATGACCTTAATGTGGTAAATTATTTTGCTGACAGAGTGGCTGTGATGTATCTGGGAAGGATTGTTGAAGAGGCA
>JAADHP010000230.1 GCA_013151785.1 Nitrospirota bacterium
TAAATTGAGGTATCAAGGATAACCTTAACGAGTTTTTGAGCCATAAATATCCTGGATATTCCCTTTGCCTTTGATGGATTTGAGAGTGGTCAGTATCTTGCTGTTGGCAATCACTATATCCATTGCCCTGTTTATAGCCTCGGTGTCTGTTTTTGCATTGACAATTTCTTTAACGGTTTTTATTTTATCTGGGTCAAGTATAAACTGTTTTCTTACCTTCAAAACTGTACCCATAGTTTAACCTCCATGTGTATTGATTGTTAATTATATACACATCTCTGTTAGATAATCAATATTTTCTTGATTACAGGAGTGGAGAGTTGCTTTTCTTTCCTTAATCCTGGAGCAAATATTCTGATAAAATAACCTCCTTCCTGTCACCTCCTGTATGTTTTGAAGAATCAGGCATTTCTAAAATTGTATGTGGCACATTCCTTCTGAGTATTGCAAGTACTTTCAATGGATTTGCCTCTTTTTCAATAGCCTTCTTCAGTCTCTTGCCGGTATGCCTGGGCACTATGCCATTTCAAAGGCCCTTAAAAGGGATTTGATAAACTCCTCGTCGTCTTCGGTAAAGCCACTGAAGTTTCTCATCTCTTTTGCTTTAAGTCTTTTTATAATATATGCTTCATTAGATGAGCCCTTTCGGTGTATTCTTTCTGGCATCTCATCTGAAACGGACAGATCAAACCGCTTTTTGTTAACCTCAAGAAATTGATAATACTCTTCAGGAATAGTATGTCTGGGAGTTTCCTGGTCACACTTAAAATAATCTACTGCCTCTTTTCAAAAAAGACTGATAAGCAACTTAGTAAAGTCAGATCTGTTAAGCCCCCAGGGTGAGTCCAGGTCTTCATAGAGTCTCCCCCTTGAATATTGTTGTTGAACTTAATTTTATACCTATACAGTTTATATGGTCAATATTTATAGGTTCTCATGGCTCAGCGAAAATTATATCATAGCTTTTACTGAAAAAGGCGGAAAGGGTTTCAGTAACATGATACTCTGAAACATTGTTCTCTGTCACCCTGAATTTATTTCAGGGTCTCTTTTCTGGAGATTCTGAATCAAGTTCAGAATGACAATTTTCAGAATGACAATTTGCAGGAGTTTTGCCCATATCCTTGCATAATTTGGGTTTAACAATCCTGTAGACTGCCTCTTTTATCTTATTTCAGGCTACAAAAGACTTCTGAACTCCTCTGTCAGTAGCCGAGTTACCTTTCCAGGATATCCATTGCCGATTACTCTTCCGTCTATTTTTACAACAGGCACTATTTCGGCTCCTGTGCCAGTCAGGAAGCATTCATCTGCATTGTAGAGGTCATAACAGGTGAGGGTGGTTTCACGGATTCTGATACCAAGGGACTCTGCCAGCTCCAGTACTGTCCTCATGGTTATGCCATCAAGTGCACCATGACAGGGTGAAGGGGTGAGCAACTCACCATCCTTTACAATGAATATATTGTCTCCTGTACATTCGGCCACAAATCCCTGTGTGTTAAGCATTACTGCTTCCTGGCAGCCTGCCTGCCGTGCCTCTATTTTGGCCAGGATATTGTTGAGATAGTTTAATGACTTCACCCGGGGATCAAGACAGTCTGATGGTATCCTTCTTGTGGATGCAGTGATAATCTCAATGCCCTTTTTGTAATATTCCTCAGGATAGAGCTGAATGTCAGCAACGATAATTATCACTGTGGGGCCTTTGCACTGTACTGGATCTATACCCAGTGGACCCTCTCCTCTTGTAACAATAAGACGGATATAGCCGTTGTCTTTTTGATTTATTTCCACTGTTTTTAGTACTGCATCCTCCAGTTCATCCCTGCTCATGGGTATTTCAAGATAGATTGCCTTTGCACTTTGATAAAGCCTTTCAATATGTGCCCTGAGCTTGAAGACCTTTCCGTTATAAATCCTTATACCCTCAAAAACTCCGTCACCATAGAGAAGCCCGTGATCAAAGACGGATACAGCTGCATCCACCTTCTCATAATACCCTCCATCTATATATATCTTCATCCTGCATCCTCATCCAGGAAGATATCCCTTAATTTTTCGTATCTGTCTCCAAAGGTACTCTTAAGTATCCTGTCAAAACGCCTGACGATCTTCATCATGTAGATGTCATGTTTTATATAATCCTCAGCCATGGTAACGAACCCTCTGTTCTGGCTCCATGCCCCTTCCACACTGCCGTCCTTGAATATTGTTCCCATCAGAACCTCCCTTGAATCAGCCACAACTACAAGCCCCCTGCCGCCCTTTTCAGCATAAATGGTATCTTCTATGGGATGCTGAAAGACCTGCCCGATCTTTACTTCAGGCACTCCGAAATGTATTACTGCAATCCTCACTTCTGTCCTTTCTGCTTTTTCAAGAACCTTTTCAAGACCTCTCATCTCCTCCTTCCATACCGAGATGAGAAGGGTACTTTTTGCCTCACGGATCATCCTTTCTGCCCTGTCCATAAGATATTCGTAATCCCTGATATTCCATATGAACGAGAGGTCTGTTACTTTCCCTACAGAGGCAAGGTCTTCCTTGAGAGACTTCAGTGTGGTCTCCATCCTGCTTCGGTAGCTTTCTATGAACTCATCGGGCTGCATGGGGATGTATCTCTTTGCACCCTCTTCACCAAGGGCCGATACAATTCCCTTATCAAAAAGCCTTGAGAGAACCTCGTATATCTTGGATGTGGGTATGCCGGATACCCTTGCAAGTTCATAGGCAGTTACAGGATTCCTCTCAAGGAGCGCAACATATGCCTTTGCTTCATATTCAGAAAGCCCGAGACTGATAAGCTCATCCACAGCTTTATTAACTACCATGGTAGAGAATAACATATTTAAAGATATTTCTGTCAAGGGGATTAAAGAAACCGTAAACTGCCGATAGGAAAAAAGTCTACACAAAAGCAGGCATATAGGTATTGCCTTTGAAGGGCTTCAGAAAATCAAAGAGGTTCACCAGGANNAACCTGATTTTCTCCTCGGAGCATGGGGGCTCCCCGAAAAGTCAAAGACTTTTCGGGGCAGAAGGCACGGATGGCATGCGAGAATGACTGAAAAGGCAATACCTATGTGCCTATAAAGTTGACTGGATAGTAAATCACTTTTTATAGGGATACAGGAGTTCCCCCCAAAAATGTATCAATAAAAAGGCTATAGGCGATAGGCTAAAGGGGCTATAGTCTCAAAAAGAAAAAAGATAAACATCACAACAGGACTTCTGGGAGTTTTTAAAACAAGGGGTTCTCTGTAAAGTCATAGACTTTTTGAGGCAGACAGAGGTGGTTCATCATCCCATTGATGCAATGGGATTTTAATTATAAAAAAACCACAGTTTATCAGCCTTCAGGTGATAGAGGGGAATCCTGGTTGTAAGTTACTGTCGGTATTGCTACATGGGGCTTCTTCACCACCTCTGTCTGCCTGTGAAGGACTGCTATGTATGTTATGTCTACAAGTTTTATTGTTTTTTTAAAAATTGTGGGAACTCCTGGATTAAAGAGGAGTTCCCCAACCTTTAAATGAACCTCTTTCAATTTGACAGAGATGGGATAAAATAAAACAAACAGGGTTTTAAACCATGATGGCTATTCACTGGCTTAAAAACTTATTGTCTGCAGGTAAACCCGGAACTGCTCAGGGAAAGGTAATTCTTCCCGTAGAAGAGCAGATCAGGGCATGGTACACTGCCTCCAGGAAGATGGCATGGGGTATCAAAAAGGAAGAATTCAACAGGATAGAGGAACCACCTTCACTAACTGACGATGATCTGGCTCAGGGGTTTATCGGTGTATCTCTCTTCTATGGCTTTGGAGATGACGGCTCTGGTCATGCTGATTCCGTTCTCTCTGGAAAGATAGCCTGGGAGTATGCCTGCAGTCGCAAAAAAGGCAGGGTATGGCAGAGCCCTTATATTAATTTTGATAAATCCGATGCCTTCCGGCTGCGTCCTGGTGCGCCACCCAGGCCCAGAGGCTTCTATTTTGCAAAAATTCAGACAGGGGAAAGGTTTCAAACGACAACAGTATCCAGAGTTCGCAGGTTCTTTAACTCCGTTACAGGATGGGGCCCCGAAGGGTTTCAGTTCCTCTGTATTACCCACCCTCATTTTCCTGACCTGATGAGTGAAAGGAAGACCCCCTTTATGGCACTTGCAGATTATGACGTTGCTCCCTATGGTTTCAATGATTTCTTTGATGTCCCGCAGCTGTTCTCCAGTAACAGAATTCTTGGACTTGGAATCGGGAACGTGGATCAGGACTATCCTGGCTTCGGGATCCCGACTCTCAGCTTTTGAATCCTGACCCCTTGCCCCTGCCCTGCTTTTACAGATAATCCTCCCTTATGGGATACCACGCATCCACTGCCTTTGCTGGTTTTGAAAGGACCCTTGCGCTGTGTTCTTTATCAGAGGGAATTACAACTCCTTCACCTGCTTTCAGAATTCTTGTTTCCCCTTCAAGGGTAAATTCTATCTCACCTTCTATGATATAGGTTATCTGCTCATGGGGATGTTTATGAGAAGGTATTACAGCATGAGGCTCAAATTCAAAGAAGGTCATCATTGTTTTCTCACCTGAGACAACTCTCAGTGTAATCCCACTGAATACATGTTTTGCTTTTAATTCGGTTTCCCTGAAAAAACTCATTTACACCTCCCTACTGTATTCTATTTTACTGATTTAAAGTTCTGGAAATCTGGATATCCGAGGATTATTGAGATTCGCATTTATTAATCTCTTAAATAGCCAGATCTGCTTTAAAGGGATTGATGAACCTTATGCCTTCTACTGTAGAATTATGAGAAAAATCCTCACTCAGAATTGCAGGGACCTGATTCATCCTGGCTGTAGCCCAGACAAGAGAATCCCAATAGGAAAACCTGTGAGTTTTGACCCCTCTGATTGCTTCAAGAACAACAAATGTATTTATGTCAACTACTTCCCAGGAGTTAATATAGTTGCTTACGCTTGTCCATGCCTGAGAAACTTTTAATGGTTTTGCTATCTTTCTGGTCACTACTACAAAAAATTCTGATAGTATCTGTGTGCTCAATACTCCTGCGTCCATCTCAAATAATGTATTGAGAATCTCCGCAGCCCTTCTCTGTTTATCTTTATCGCTTATATCGTAAGCATATACGAGGATGTTGGTATCTATTAGGAACCTACCTCTCATATATCTCTTCCCTCTTCCACCGTCTTTTACCTTTTACAGGCCTCTTCCGCAGCATGGTATTGATAAAATTCCATTCTCTCGTCCATGCATCAGAATCCTTTTCTATTACCGGCCTTGTGAGAATGGCATTAATACCTTCTCGTACCAGGTTTGCTTCGGTTGTTTTGAGAGTTTTGGCTCTCTTTTTAAGTCTTTTTTCCTGTTCCTGTGCGATATATATCTGTTTTCTTACCATGCGTGCCATGTTCTCTCCTTTTTTATGTGATGTATAATTATACATCGTGATTCTTATAACTGTCAAAAAACTATGAGATAGTAATTACTCTGCAATCTGGATTTAATGATAAGACATTTTCATATACAGATGCCACGAGTTTTGCAATTATGGAAAGATTAGGATTTAAGATGGTCTTTACCTTCGATGAACATTTTAAACAGTATGGAAAATTTGTTGTTGTGCCGTGTTGTCAGTCCTCAGATATTTATATAATCCAA
>JAADHP010000020.1 GCA_013151785.1 Nitrospirota bacterium
TGCCAGGCCTGAGCCTTCGGGGATTTATTCCTTTGTTGAGTGCAAAGATCTCTTTTCTTCTGACCCTGTATTTTTTGGCAATATCATAGATGGTATCGCCTTTCTTGATTATATAGGGTATTTTGGGCATTCGCTGGGCAGGTCTTGCATTGTTGTAACATTTAAGAAACTCATCCTTCTTTCCCTGGGGAATCCTGATTGTATATTCCTTTTCATCAGGAGGGGTACACCATCTTTTTATTTCTGGATTCAGTTCCCTGATTGTTCCTGTTGAGGTCTTAGAGCATTTTGCAATAAAGGACAGGGCCGCAGGCCCTTTGATCTTCACCTCATCAAATTTCAGGGGCAGGTGATAGTCAATCTCTGAAAATCCGTACTTTGCAGGGTCAGATGCTATGATTCCGGCAGCTATGAACTTTGACACATATCGCCGCGTTTCCTTCTTCAGATAACGGGTACGGACAATTCGCCAGTAATCATCTGTCTTTGTCTTTCTCAATGCCCTTATTACCGCGCCCTCACCGGCATTATATGCGGCCAGTGTCAGGGGCCATGACTGAAAGATATTGTAAAGATCTTTTAAATACTCGGAAGCAGCCTGTGTTGATTTTACAGGGTCTCTTCGTTCATCTATCCAGTAGTTGATCTTGAGGCCATACCGCCGGGCAGTGCTTTTAATAAATTGCCATGGTCCTACAGCATCTGATGGAGAGCGTGCCTCTGTTCTGAATCCACTTTCGATAAGGGGCAGATATACAAGGTCTTCAGGCAGGCCATTGCTTTTCAGTATCTCCTTTATAAGTTCTACATATTTCCCCGAACGTTTCAGCCAGATGGAAAAGGTCCGTCTTCCTCTTGTGGTATAGTATTTAATCCATTGTTCTACCAGACTTTTTGCTGTATCATTATTGTGATAAGAGGCAAGAATTATGAATTTCTCTTTATTATCTTCAATGGGCTGTTCATTAAGTGGTTCAGCTTCTACTATATATTCATGATATTTCATATGTGTTGAAAGGGGATTATTATAAGTTATATCACACATATTAGTACTTATCCTTGGAAAGACTACAGGCTGATAGAGCATGATTTCAGTTTTCACTGGAGCATCTTCTGTTATCATATAGTAGGAATAATATTCAGTATCCGGTTGGTCAAGAGAGAAACAGTTCCCTCTGGAGTAGGTGATAAAGATAAATAATAACAACAAAGGTATTTGAAGTTTTTTGAAGAAATTCATAAGAATATATAATAAAGCTTAACAAATAATTTGTCAAATCTTATAAAAACCGCATACTTTATGATAAAATGCTCTAAGGGTGAGAGATGGTTGAAATCGTCAGACATCTTCGGTGGCAGGACCTCCTTGATATCCTGATTGTCGCCTTTATAATTTACAGGCTTTTATTGATTATAAAGGGTACAAGGGCGGTCCAGATGCTTATTGGCCTTGGTGTTCTTCTTGTAGTTCTTCTTATATCTGATATCCTTAGACTCCATACACTTTACTGGATAATACAGAGCTTCTGGGCACAGGTGGTTCTGGCACTCATAATCCTCTTTCAGCCTGAGATAAGAAAGGCCCTCGCCCACATGGGTGAAACGCCTTTCTTCCAGCCCCTTGCCTCTGCATCTGAACTCAAATCCTTCGATGAGATTGTAAGGGCAGCTATATCACTTGCCAGCAGGAAGATAGGGGCGTTAATTGTGATTGAAAGGGAGGATTCCCTGAATGATTTTGTGGAGATTGGCACCCCTCTTGATGCGAAGGTGACAAAGGAGATACTGTTGAGTATCTTCCATCCCACCTCGCCCATACATGATGGGGCTGTAATTATCAGAGAGGAAAGGATTGTTGCAGCAGGTTGCTTTCTCCCAATTACACTAAGAAGTGATCTCGACCGTTCCCTTGGTACACGCCACAGGGCTGCCATTGCCATTACAGAGGAGACAGATGCTGTTGTTATAATAATATCAGAGGAAAAGGGGCTTATCTCCATAGCCTATGAAGGAAAACTGGAAGGCCCCATGGATATGGGAACACTGAGGGATGTCTTAACCTCCCTTTTTACTGAGAAGAAGAGGAAATGAAAGGTCTCATTACACATAATTTCGGGCTTAAATTGCTTTCTCTGGGGCTTGCCATTGTGCTCTGGTATATGATTTCTGCAAAAGGCACCTCTGAGGTCAGCCTTGTGGTGCCTATTGAATACATCAATATACCCCAGGGGTATGAGATTATCAAGAAGGGACAGGACAGGGTAAATATCAGTGTTTATGGCTCAGAGAGGGCAATTGCATCGATAAGGCCCGAGGATATCAGGGTCTTTGTGGACCTCAGCGGAGCAACAGCAGGTGTGAAAAAATACAGGATACAGCGCAGCCGGATAAAGAAACCCTCTTCAGTGGAGGTGGCCTCTGTGAATCCCTCCGAGGTTGAGGTCTTTATTGATAAAATAATAAGAAAGGAGCTGAGGGTGATACCTGTGTTTTCCAACTCCAGATTGGTGAAAAAGACCATGCGTGTAGAGGTGATACCCGAGATAGTGACAGCCGAAGGCCCTGAGACATTATTAAAAGGCATCAGCACGGTGAAGACAGAACCGATAAAGATAACTTACAGTGAAGTGCCGATGGTTAAAACTGTGGCCCTTATAACAGAGGGAGACAAGATAAGACTCTCTGTTGAAGAGGTAAAGGTAAAGATATACTTTGAAAACAAATAGACAGAAGGAGGAATAATGTCACTTTTTGGTACAGATGGAATAAGGGGGCAGGTAAATATCCATCCCATGACACCAGAGACAGTGGTAAAGGTGGGTATGGCTGCAGCAAAGGTTCTGAAAAAAGACCATGGCAAGAATATGGTGGTCATTGGAAAGGATACCCGTCTATCAGGGTATATAATCGAGAGTGCCTTAACAGCCGGGATATGTTCCATGGGAATGAATGTCTTGCTTGTTGGCCCCATCCCCACCCCCGGAGTTGCCTTCCTTACCCGTGCCATGAGGCTTGATGCAGGGGTTGTTATATCAGCCTCTCACAATCCCTATGAAGACAACGGAATCAAGTTCTTCGGCAGTGATGGGTTCAAGTTGCCTGACGATGTGGAGGAGGCGATAGAACATCTTGTATCTGTTGACGATTCTTTCACGGAAAGACCCTTTGGCAAGGCAGTGGGCAAGGCATACAGGCTTGATGATGCTGCAGGCCGTTATATCGAGTTTATCAAGTCTACCATTCCCCGTGGCAGTAATCTTGAAGGGATCAAGGTTGTGGTGGACTGTGCAAACGGGGCTGCTTATAAGATTACGCCCAAGGTGCTGTCAGAACTCGGGGCAGAGGTGATCACTATCAATGACAACCCTGATGGTATAAACATCAATGCAGGTTGTGGCTCTACTGATCTAAAACAATTGAAAGAGACGGTTTTAGAAGTAGGTGCCCAGGTGGGTATTGCCCATGACGGTGATGCCGACAGAACCATGCTGGTGGATGAAAAGGGCAAGGAGGTTGACGGAGACATGATCCTTGCATTATGGGCAGTGGAACTGAAAAAACAGGATAGGCTTGCTGACAACACTGTGGTGGTTACTGTTATGACAAACCTTGGCATTGAACATTATCTTAAAAGAAAGAATATAAGGCTTGTAAGAACTCCGGTGGGAGATAGATATGTGGTGGAGGAGATGAAGCGGAATGGCTATATCCTTGGTGGAGAACAGTCGGGACACATAATATTCTTTGAGTACAACACCACGGGTGATGGCCCTGTCACAGCACTTCAGATGCTGTATTTATTAAAAAAGAAGGCCAGGCCCCTTTCAGAACTTGTCTCGGATATATACCTCTATCCCCAGATTCTCACAAATGTAAAGGTAAAAAACAAAAAGATTATCGAAAAAGAAGAGGTCAGGAGACGGATTCAGGAGGCAGAGAATGAACTGAACGGCAATGGAAGAATACTGGTCAGACCCTCGGGTACAGAGCCAAAGGTGAGGGTTATGGTTGAGGGTCTGGACAGGGAAAAGATAGAATCCATTGCTGAAGAGATAGCCAGGGTTATAAAAGACCTTGATGACAGAGGATAAGAGCCCTCTTTATTTTTATCTTTTCTTTATAGAAGGGATTGTCCTGTCCTATCTGTATATCTTTTTTCCCCTCACTGTCTTGTTCTTTTTGATTGTCCAGTTCTTATTACTTGTTTTAAAACCCAAATCCATTGGTGAATCTTGTGCAAAATTCAAATCCCTTCAGACTCTACCACACCACTGCTATAACTTTATCTCTGGATATGGGTTAAAAAATGACAAAAGGGCACTGTTGCTACTGATAGTACTGTCCGCCTCTTTCCTCTATGGTTCAGTGGCTTTCCACAGGGAATTCAACAATAAGATTGATAAGGAACTGATGCTGTTTCAGAAGGGTAGAGAGGCACCGACCATTCACAGCAGGGTACATCTCATTGACCTTCCCAGACAGAGTGATTATGGATTCCTTTATGAGTGTAATCTTGAAGGTCTTGAAGATTTCAAAGATGTGAAGATGTACTTTTTCTCTCCTGTGGCACTGGAGCCGGGCTGTGCCTATGAAGGAGATATCTCACTCAGGGTAAGGCTGCCCCGTAGGAATCCTGGTGAGTATCTTAAGAAAACAATAATTACCATCTACCCTGAAGGTGAAATGGTAAAGACCACGGACCATACCCTGCTTTCTTATATTCAGCGGCTTAGATGGAGGGTTTACAGATACTTTTCTGAAAATTTTGATAAAGACACCTCTTCTCTGCTTTCAGCAATTGTCATAGGCCACAGAGGTGGAAATAGGGAACTTTACAGGGCATATTCAACAACAGGCATTGCCCATCTTATGAGTGTTTCGGGAACCCATTTTGGACTTTTTACCATTACCGCATTCTTTATGGTAAGAATGTTTGCCTTTCTCATTCCCTATAAAAAGCTCCTAAGACTGACGGGCAGGATAAGCCTGAAAGAGTTAGAATTATTATTGATCCTGCCAGTGATAGTGTTTTATCTTCTTCTGTCTGGCATGCGGATACCTGCCATCAGGGCCTTTATAATGATAAATCTCTTTATCCTTGGTGTATTCATTGGCAGGCGTGGTAGCTGGTTAACCACCCTGCTTTTTGCCTGCTTTGTAATACTGATAATAAACCCTGCAGCCATAGTTGAGGCATCGATGCAACTTTCCTTTATGGCTGTTTTCTCAATTGGTCTCGGGATTGAGCTTTCCAGTACCTATGTGGGAAAGGCTAAAAAGAAACCTTCAAGAATAGCCCTTAATTTCCTTGTTATCACAGTGAGCGCCTTTCTGGGAACCCTGCCACTGACTCTTTATTATTTCCACAGCCTTAGCTCTTTCAGTGTATTTACCAATATGGTTATAACACCCCTTGTCTGCTTTATTCTGCTGCCCTTGAGCCTTTTCAGTACGGTGGTCTATATGTTATCAGGCATATTCCCCCTCACAGGAATTATAGGTGCAACAGCAGAGTTGATAAACAATACTGTTGTGTCTTTATCTGAAGTGTCCTTCTCATCCATCAGGTTTCATGGTTTTCCCTTTGTATTTGTTCTCCTGATCTATGTGATGGCCTTTTCAATAATCAAAAGAAGGAAGTACCTATTTTACCTTTCCACAGGGTTCTTTATAACAGCAGCCATTATAAGTTTTTCAATAAGCAGGATTTCCTATCCGGTAGTAACCTTTCTTGATGTGGGACAGGGCGATTCTGCCGTGATTGAAAACAGTGATGGCAGAACCATAGTGATCGACACGGGTAACACGGGCAGGGAAGTGCTTGATTATCTGTCATACAGGGGAAAGGGCAGTATTGATGTGCTTGTTTTGAGCCATGCAGACAGAGACCATACGGGAGGGTTGTGGAATATCTTGAAGAACATTAATGTTTCATCAGTATGGGACAATGGTCTTATGGTCTACAGGCCAGACATAGAAAGGATAACATCCCACGTAAGCCTGAAGGCAGGTGATGTTATAGCTTTTCCGGAAGGCAGGTTTGAAATTTTACATCCCCACAGTAGATACCATCCCCTTTTTGGTGATGACGAGAACAACTATTCACTGGTGTTAAGATATGTTTCATATGGTTACTCTGTGCTGTTTACAGGAGACATAGGATCGGATGCAGAGGAGAGTATTACGGAGTTGCCTGTTAATCTGAAGACAGATGTCCTGAAGGTGGCTCATCATGGAAGCTATACATCATCAACCGAGTATTTTCTCAAGGCTGTAAGCCCTCTGGTTTCCATAATAAGCGTGGGTGCAAACAATATATACGGCCATCCCAACAGTAGCACCCTGAAAAGACTGGCCGGCACAGAGATACTCAGAACAGACAGGGATGGAGCAGTAAGGGTTTTCAGTGATAGCAATACTGTCCAATTCAGAGCCTTTAAGAACTCCATGCTTTCACCGGTGAGATTTTCGGATTACAGAGGTGAATTTGAAAACCTGAAGAGAATCTTTATGTTCTGGTAGATAGATATGAATATTAAACTATCTTAACACGGAGGTAGTGGCCCAGTTTGCTGAATGCCTCAAGCCATAGCCCTGCCTTAGCATCGCCCCTTTCAGCTCTTTCCTTCATTTCATTCAGGTATTGCCTTCCTATGGAAAAGTAGATATTCTGTGTTTTCCACAGATCGAGCTCAAGGGAGAATTCTCTGAGCAGCCTGAGAAATACATTCAGTTCATCTATCAGGGTCTGATCTTCCGGATAGGTATTCACCTTTTCCATGAAATAATCAATCCTGGAAGAGGCAAGCAAAGAGAGCCTGGCACGATCAATCTCGATATTCCATCTTCTTACCTCGTCAAACATGTTTTTTAATCTGTCATAATCAATGGGGTCTTCCTCCAGGGTCTCCTTTAATTCCCTGTTCAGCGTATGTTCCACTGCCATGAGGAATGACCTTGGCACAGGGATATTGAGGGTTGACAGGAAGTTCATCACCGAGTAGTTGTTATCGTAGATCTGGCGGTACAGGGCATCCATTTCCCTGTATCTTGATTCTAAAATGTCCTGTATAATCTCTCGTTGCTTGTCCTTGAAGAGATGCCAGAGTGAAAAGGTGGAGTTCTTATAATGTTTGTCTATCACCCTGATTATGTCTGGCACATCAGCCCGTTGAAAGATGTCTTTGAGTTCCTCCAGTAGTGAAATAAACGTCTTTTTATCCTTGAAATCCTTAACACCGGCAGTAACATTATGATCGCCCATGGAGAATACAGTGAAGTTGATTTTCTTGTTATCCCACGTGATATCAGAGATAATCCTTGCCACACCGTTGATCAACTTCAACCTGCCTGATTCATTCCTGATGTATTCTTCAACCCTTGCACTATAGCATGAGAGTCTGACCTCTTCAGGGTATTCCTCAAATACAGAGGATATTGCATAATGGGCACCTACACGGAGCAGATCAACACTGGAGGGCTTTACAAACTTTTCATATACAAATGCCCCATTTTCATAGACATTCCCCGGTGCGCGGGATAAGATTTCCACGTAGTCTTTCTCAAGGTCTAAACCAGCAATATCCCTGGCAAGCTGCATTGCCCTTGCGGCATACATCATAACCTGGATGGATTCAATGCCTGATATATCATCGAAAAACCATCCACAGCTTGTATACATGAGCATGGCATTGCGTTGCATCTCAAGAAGCTTCAGTACCATCACCTTATCTTCTGATGAGAGTTTTTTGCGGGCATGGGTTTTGAGGAAGGTCTCCACATTTTCCCTTGAACGATCCAGTATCACTGTTATGTAATGGTTTCTCGCATGCCATGGGTTCTTCAGATACTGAGAGACCTTGTCCTCATACAGACGGGCCAGTTCTGCACTGAGCCAGTCCATTGCCTCGCGGAGGGGCTTTCGCCACTGTTGTGTCCACCGTGGATGGGCTCCTGTTTGACAGCCACAGTCCTCCTGCCATCTTTTTACACCATGGGCACAACTCCAGGATGTGTTTTCAATAATCTGAACCTCATACTGAGGATGATGTCTTTCAAGATAGGCGGCATAGTTAATAAGTTCAACCTCTGCATGATTTTCTATAAGATAGAGACAATAGGCAAGGGCCATGTCACCACCTCTGTGATGATGCCCGAAGGTCTCCCCGTCAGTGGCGATATGGATAATCTGTGGCCATGTCCTTTTTTCATTAAAGGCAGACAGAAGTCTGTTGGCAAAGGCCTCGCCATTATGTAACAGACCTCCAAAGGCTACATCCCTTGAAATCGGACCATCGTAGAAGAAGATATTTATTATATTACCTGATGGAAGTCTGCAGATATAGGGCATGGAGGGGTCCACCTTTCCCCCCTTTACATCTTTCCATTCCGAGGTGCTGCCCAATCTGCGAACCTTCAATGCCTGTGCTGGTGACAGTATGGTAAACTTAATATTCATTTCAGCAAGTATCTCCAGTGTTTCAATATCCACTGCAGTCTCTGGTAACCACATACCCTCTGGATAACGATTAAACCTGTACTGGAAATCCCTTATTCCCCACATTATCTGAGTATATTTATCTTTCCTGCTTGCAAGGGGCATGATCATATGGTTGTAGACCTGGGCAATCGCTGAACCGTGTCCCGAGAATCTCTCCATGCTCAGCCTGTCTGCCTCAAGGACTGCTTCATAAACACCGTTGTTGTGTCTTTGTAGCCATGATAGAAGTGTGGGACCAAAATTAAAGCTTATCTTTGAGTAGTTGTTGACAATGTTAACTATCACACCATCAGGGTTAAGAATACGAGAGGCTGTATTGGGTGCATAACACTCTGCTGTAATGCGTTCATTCCAGTCGTGGTACGGATAGGCAGAATCCTCGGTTTCCACCTCTTCAAGCCAGGGGTTTTCCCGTGGCGGCTGGTAAAAATGACCATGAATACATATGTATTTTTTCAGTGCCATTACTACTTTTCAGACTCCATTATCCCGATACTGCCCGGGAGACAGTTTTAACATTACAATTGTCACAGGTTTAATGTTATCCCAAATCCAGCGATAAGGTATTATAGCAGTGGTATGGTAGAGTCTTACACATCCCACATACCCCAGAAAATCTTCCGATTTTCTGGGGCCCTTATTCTCAGCGGACATCCAAGGCCTCTGCCCCAAAAAGTCTACGACTTTTCGGGGTCCCCGCTTCCGAGGGAATTTTGCGATTCACCAGAGCTTTGAGGGGCATCGCCCCTCAAACTCCCCGGAGTATAATCTATTTTCTTTTCTCCGGGGTTTCAGGGGAGGGCCCCTGAAGACCAATCTTATACAAAATTCAAAACCCTTCAGACTCTCCCATACCACTGCTTTCACCTATTCTTTGTTATTCTTACAACTGGATTTGGGAGTATCATTGTCTGATTTTGAGAAACAGTGTTCAGAAAAGTCATTACAAAAATTTTGCCTCTCTCAGTCCCTCTATCATTATTGTCACAAAGACAATGGTAAGACCTATCATTATCGCCCATATGTTAACCAGTCTTAGATAAAGCAGTATGGCCAGTATAATAAAGAGTATCAACAGTCTGAAAAGGCTGAAGAAGATTATCCTGCCCTTAAGCTGGCTGGCTATTTCAGGATCTGTAATCCCCTGTATACCCCACTGTATGCCCTTTAAATTGGCAAGCGCCAGTGCTCCACCTACCAGGATACCAGCTGGAAACTTTTTCCAGTCAAAGAATGATGCCACCAAGGCTGCAATTAAAAGAAGTACAAGAGATATCCTATTTATTCTCTTTATCATCTTCATCCTTAGTCTGTCTCCTTGCAAATCTGAAAAGGTCTCTAAAGCCTGATATTATTCCCAGTATGAGAAAGATTATTGTCAGATATGGTGATGTGTGGAACAGACTGTCAAGTCCATATCCGATGGCAAGACCGATAAATGTAGATACAACAAGATTCAGTGGTGCAGTGCTTGCTTCCAATAAATCCTTCCATATGCCTCCTGGTTTTTTATCCATAGTTTAGATCTTCAAAATCAGTTAATATAAGTTCACGGGTTATACTGGCAACTTCTTTCATAAATTCTGTCCGTGCCTCCTTTTCAAGGAGATCACAATACTGTGGTATCCAGTTTATCATATGTAATCTGAAGAACCTTTGTAAATCATCAATCATATTGTTGTCAATGAGATAAGCAATAAAGAGTAGCTCAAGGCCAATATGATCAGGAGGGATGCCGGTTGTATCAGGATCAATATTAAGGCCTGCTGAGGCATATAAGTGAGATACTTCATCAGATATCCTCTCACCTTGCGTTCTTCTGTTTGTTTCAGAAGAGAGATAAAGTGATTCATAAGGTGGAAGAGTGGCCCCGGGTGAGGAAATCAGATTAAAGAAATCCTCTGCTATATCTTCTATCGTTTCAGTGCTCAGGTCTATTTCAAACTCCTCAGACAATTCTCTGACTACCTCTTCTGATACTCCATAGAGATAGAATGTGGCAAGGACTTTGTATGCCTGGGAAAGGTCCTGGTTAAAGGAATCTAACAGCATAAAGAATCTTTTGTTATGCCAATAATACTGATATTGTGTCTATCAGCTAATCTGATCATTTCATCCTTTTGAACAATTATTGCCCTTGCTGCCTCTACAGCAAGTGTGGATGCCTTGACCTGAATCATTGTCTTCAGTGTTTCAATACCCACAACAGGAACGTCGTACCTGAAATCCTGCTGAGGTTTTGCTACCTTGACAACAACAGCTCCAGAACCAGCCAGACCTCCACCCCGTCTTATAGCCTCATCTGTGCCTTCTATTGCCTCAACAGCCATTACAGCCCTGTCTTTTACAACTACGGTCTGCCCTATGTCAAGCCGTCCAATCTCCAGTGCTATTCTGTAGCCGAACTCTATGTCCTTTTTAATTGCTGTGGTGGGTTTTGTTTTTGTAATAACACCTTCTGGCATCAGGAGTTCCTGTGCAAAGCATGTGGTTTCCACTATCTGAATTCCCTCTGTTTTGAGTTCCTCGGTAATAGCCTGCAGTATTGTATCGTCTTTTTTGTCTTTTAGTTTGAAAAGTAGTTTTACTGCACGCATATCTGGCTGGATGTTGCTCTTATAGAGTAGACTTTTTGATACCTTGCCAGCCATGATAGCCTCTGTAATGCCTGCATCCTTCAGTACCTTGATAAGTCTTCCCAGTTTTCCCACATTAACCCTTTTTATTTCATCGGCACATCCATTGAGATGGTCTGCTATTGGGTCAAGAGCAACCATTAATACATAATAACCCTGCTTCTTAGCCTCCTCTGCTAACAGGCAGGGAAGTGAACCTTTGCCTGAAATAATGCCTATCTTTTTCAATCCTTGCTCCTTCTTTTAAATTAATTCCTGAGTTGAGTGATTTTTACGAAAACTGCCAGAATGCCCGACCTCTGGCCGGGGGAGCTTCACTGAGACTCACAGATCGAATCAATTCAGATAATTATAAATCAGGCCTTGCAATTCCTCTCCTGTTCGAATTAATAAAGTTAATCAGATGAGCTATTTCATCTGTATAGGGAAGTTCTGCCTGAACCTTTTTTATAGCTTCTTTCAGAGATAGTTTCTCTCTGAAAAGAATCTTGTAAGCCTTTTTCAACTCTGAGATTGTTTCGTCATTAAATCCGTGCCTTTTAAGTCCCACAATATTAAGTCCATAAAGCTTGGCACGAGGTCCTGATGCTATGGTATAGGGCGGAATGTCCTGAACAACACCGCTTAGTCCACTCACCATTGAATATGCTCCGATTCTTGTAAACTGGTGTGCAGCCGCCAGTCCTCCGAAGACAGCATGATCCTCAACTGTTACATGTCCTCCAAGGGTTGCGGCATTGGCCATAATGATGCCATTGCCAAGTTTGCAATCATGAGCAATATGTACATAGGCCATGAGAAAGTTGTTGTCTCCTATCTCAGTATAGCCATCACCATCCACAGATGCCCTGTGTATGGTGATGTATTCTCTGATGAGGTTATTTTTACCTATTTTCACCCCTGTGGGTTCGTCCTTGTATTTAAGATCCTGAGGTGGCAACCCTATTGTTGTAAAGGGGAAAATTTTGCATGACTCTCCAATTGTTGTATCACCCTCGATTACCACATTATTAAAAATCTCTGTGCCCTTTGATATCTTTACGTTGTCCCTGATTATACAGTAAGGTCCTATCTTTACATCGTCATCGATTTCCACAGAACTATCAATTATGGCTGTAGGATGTATCTCAGTGGCCATCTTTATAACTCCTTATCCGTGATCATTGCTGTAAACTCAGCTTCTGCTACAAGCTTGTCATCTACATAGGCATTGCCAGCAAACCGCCAGATTGTCTGTCTTCCCCTGAGAACGGTTATTTCCAGTCTTAACTGGTCTCCTGGAACCACAGGCTTTCTGAACTTTGCCTTTTCTATGCTGAGAAAGTATGTAGCCTTGCCAGACATGCCTGACTTATAGGCAAGCACACCTGAAACCTGAGCCATTGCTTCTATTATCAACACCCCAGGCATGATCGGGTTTCCAGGGAAATGGCCCTGGAAAAAGGCTTCGTTCATCGTGACATTCTTTATGCCTACTATTCTTTTTCCTTCCTCGATCTCGATTATCCGGTCTACCATGAGAAAAGGATACCTGTGAGGTAAGACCTCCATGATCTCTTTAATCCCGATCATTGTCTTGTCCTCCTTTGATTTCTTTTATTGTCTTTTCAAGCTCCTTGACCTTCTTGTGAATATCAGGTAGTAGTTCCAACGTTGCCCTGACTCTCAACCATTTAAAGTGAGACATTGCTGGTGAGCCAGAATATACTCCCTTTTTAACATCACCCATTACACCGCTTTGTGCGGTTACGATTGTGCCATCTTCGATAGTGGTATGGTCAGAGACGCCTACCTGTCCTGCGAGGGTAACATGGTTTCCCAGTCTGGTGCTTCCTGCAATTCCAACCTGGGCAACGATTATGCAGTGTTTACCTATATGTACATTATGTGCAATCTGAACAAGATTGTCAATTTTTGTGCCTTCACCGATAACCGTATTACCTGTGGTGGCGCGGTCAATCGTTACTGATGCGCCTATTTCAACATCATCTTCAATAATTACACCACCTACCTGTGGGATTTTATAGTGCCTGTCAGCCTCGAAGACATAACCAAATCCGTCTGAACCTATAACTGTGCCCGCATGGATCCTGACACGGGAACCTATTACAACATTGTTATAAATGCTCACATTTGGGAAAATTACACAATCTGAGCCAATCTTTACATCTTCACCAATGAACACACCAGGATATATAATGGTTCTGTCACCAACAGTAGTATTCTCACCAACAAATACATGGGGATAAATGGTTGCATCTTTACCAATCTGGGCAGTGCTGCAGACATGGGCTTCCTTACTTACTCCTGCAGATCCTTTTTTTTCGGGATAGAAGAGTTCCAGTACCTTTGCAAAGCCAATAAGAGGGTTTTTTACAACAAGCTGAGGGATCTTGAGGTCATCCAGTGCCTCACTGGTTATGACAGCAGATGCAGAGGATTGAGTTAGTTTTTTCAAATACTTCTTGCTTTTTATAAATGTGATCTCCCCTTCTCTGACATCCTCAAGGCCTGAAACACCCTTTATATCAACCTCTCCATTTCCAAGCAGTTCTGCATTTATATGTTGAGCAATATCCCTTAATTTCATTTCTTCGTCTTGATCTCTTCGTTGTATCTTTTAATTACTTTGTCAGTTAGATCAATTGCACTGTCTGCGTATAGTATAAGCCCCTGTGCCTTTTCCAGTATAATGGTATAGTTCTCTTCTTTACCTATTTCCTGTACAACCTTAACCAGATCCTTCAGGATCTCCTTTGTAAGTTCTGCCTCCTTCTTTTTTACCTCTTCCTGTGAATCCTGCACGAATCTCTTGTATTCCCGTATCTTCCTGTCCAGTTCATCCTGTTTCTTCTTAAGGGCATCTGCAGAGAGCAGGGATGCCTGTTTGTCTATCTCTGATTTTAATTTTTCTATCTCTGCACCACGTTCATCGATTATTTTTTGTTTTGCCTTGATAATCTCTTCGAGGCTGCTTTTGGCCCTTTTACCACCTTCAGACTCATTTAGTGCTTTTTGCAAGTCTACATAACCTATCTTTGCATCAAGGGCATAACTTACTCCCTGAAAGGCGAGTATTAAAAACAATATCAATACAAACCGCTTCATTATCTCCTCCTTTACAATTTATATTAGATTTTTTAACTTCAGAAGTATCCACCAAAGGAAAATTCTATTTTCCCCTGATCCTCGTCCTCGCGTCTGTCGAGATTATAACCGTATTCTATTCTGATAGGACCTAATGGAGACATCCATCTGATCCCGGCTCCAGTAGTGTATCTGAGGTCAGTGCCAAAGGTCTCAGAGGTATCATAGGCTCTACCTGCATCGAAAAAGACCACACCTTTTAATTTCAGGTCTGTTATCAAAGGAAATATGTATTCTAAATTAAAAATGAGTTCTTTTGTACCACCAATTGGATCTCCGTTGTCATCCTTTGGCCCACCTTCACCAAAGCCCAGTCCTCTGACTGTATAGAGTCCTCCAACGTAGAATCGTTCATACAAAGGAAGCTTGTGATTGAAAAGTCCTGTAGCGTAACCGATCCTGCCCCTTGCAGCAAAGGTTGTCTCCCCTATGGGAAAGAACCATGATGAATCAAACAATCCCTTGATGAAAAAGTTGTTACCACCAAGTCCAGCATATGTAATGTAGAGGGAGTTCTTAGAACCTCTGTGGGGGTCAAGATAATTATCCCGTGTATCTCTTGATATGGCAGGTGTAATACTGCTGGTTATATTTGTTCCTTCCTGGTCTTTAACAATACTTGATGCACCCTCATCAATATTGGAAATGGTAACCTTTTCATATTTATAGGTGATGCTGGTGCTCCAGTATTCTCCAAATCTCTTTCCAAAACCTATTGTGCCACCTGTTGCCTTTCTATCGTAAGCTATGTAGTCTCTCTGTGTCCTGTAAAGACTTAAAGAAAATGATAGTGGCTTATCCATGAACCAGGGGTCTCTGTAGG
>JAADHP010000279.1 GCA_013151785.1 Nitrospirota bacterium
TGGCTGTCTGGCCTCTTACAGGGTGTTGTTTGTATAAATCCAGTTCCTCCTCTGTCATCTCTTCAGGCCATTTCTCAAGCAGAAAGTCAGGTATGGCGATCTTACCAATATCATGTAGTAATGAAGCAACCATAATATCTTCGATATCCTTGGTATTTAATCCTATTGCTCTGGCAATCATAACAGATAATTCTGCTACATTTCTTGAGTGAGGTTCAGATCCTCGATCTCTCATTTCAAGCAGGCCTGAGAAGGCAAATATAGTATTTTTAAAGTTAGCCCTGAGTCGTTTGTTAAGGGCTTCAAGCTCTTTGTTTTTATTCTGTATCTCGATAGTCTGTTGCTGGACAAAATATTCCAGTTGGGTGTTCCATTGTTTGAGTTCTTTGTTTTTTGCTTTAATGATTTCATGGAGTTCTTTATTTTCTTTTACAAGCTTAAATTGCCTGATGCCTTCTCTTATCGCATATAGCAGTTCTTTGTCATTCCAGGGTTTTGTAAGATACCTGTAAGCACCTCCTTTGTTTATTGCCGCAATTGCAGCATTCAGATCAGCATAGCCAGTAAGTACCATCCTTACTGCATCAGGAGCAATCTGTTTTGTCTTTTCGAGAAATTCGGCACCACTCAGGCCTGGCATCCTCTGGTCAGAAATTATCAGTGCTACATCAGGATTATCCTCAAGCATCTGCAGCCCTTCATGTCCCGAGTGTGCGAGAAACACATCATAGTCTTCACCTATAAGCAATCGTCTTATAGCTCGAAGGATATTTTCCTCATCATCTACCACAAGTATCTTGAACTTTTGCAGTGATGCTATTTCTGCATGTTCTTCCATACCTGCAAGTCTCCATTATATCCTTTTCTCAAAATGATGCTTTCTGAAAAATACAGATTTCCAGTATTCATCAAACCCTGTCGAGTATCAGTATCAATCCTTCCTGACCATCCCTGTACTTCATCAATACACCTTTTATTTTTATCTTGCTACCATTTAGTAAGATACTTGTTTCATATTCCTCATTAGGCTTTAATAATCTGGATACAAAAATTTTTATATTCTCAGGGAGTATTTCATTCATTGAAAGCCCAATGGGTTCAAACTGTAGTCCTATCAATTCGGCAAATCTTTTGTTTGCCTGAACAATAAGGCCTGTTCTGTCAATCCCCACCACACCAACTGGCAGGGCATTGAGTATATTGTGCGCCTTTTCCATTATCATATTTTTGAACCTGAGTTCCTCTGTCCTTTTTTCAACCAGAAGCTCCAGGTTTTTGTTGATCTCCTGTAGTTGTTTATTTTTTTGTTTTAGTTGTTCTGTAAGTTCTCTGTTGCGTTTATGTAGAAAATATCTCTCAATGGCATTGGATATAGTAACTCTCAGGTCATTGTCATTCCATGGTTTTGGGATGAATTTATATATCTGTCCTTCATTAATGGCTTCAACAACCGATGCTGTATCTGCATAGCCTGAGAGAACTATTCTTACTGTATCAGGCCAGTTTTCATAGACAGCCTTAAGAAAATCCACACCATTCATCCCTGGCATCCTGTAATCAGAGATTACAATCTGCACGGGCTGTTCAGATTTGAGTATCTCGAGTCCTTCTTTGCCAGATTCAGCAGTTAATATCTCATAGTCATCCTCAAGGAATACCCTTTTTAATGATCTCAGAACATTTCTTTCATCATCAATACAGAGTATCTTGATAGGTTCATCGTAGTTCATGATTTGTTCTCTTACATATGAAATGTACACTTTCCATCCTTCTAATCACTTATCGGCCACAACATTGAAAGTCTTTAATTATTCTGTGAAGGTATATCCTGTAGAGGAATTTTTATGGTAAAGGTGGTACCCTTTCCTGGTTCACTATCCACTGTAATCTCACCATTGTGTTTCTTGACCACAATATCATAGGCAATGCTGAGACCGAGCCCTGTACCCTTTCCAACCTCTTTTGTTGTAAAGAAGGGCTCAAAGATTCGGTTTTTTATCTCCTGGGGTATACCACAGCCTGTGTCACTTACAGAGGCATAGATGTAGCCATCCTCATGCCATGTCTTTATGGAAATCTCACCCTGTTTTTCTATTGCATGGGCAGCATTGACAAGGAGATTCATGAACACCTGGTTCAGTTGCTGTGGATTACAATAGGTAGGGGGTATCTCTCCATAGTCCTTCTTCACTGTTGCCTTGTATTTCAGTTCATTCCAGACTATGTTCAAAGTGCTCTCTATGCATTCATTGATATCTGCCAGCTTCTCCTCTGCCTCATCAACCCTGGAAAAACTCTTCAGATCCCTGACGATCTTCTTTACCCTCTCTGTGCCTTCCAGAGATTCGCTTATCAGGTCATGGATGTCCTGGATTATGTAGTCTATCTTCAGTTTCTTCTCTAAATCCCTTATTTTATCTGTTCTATCAGGGGGTATTTCTTTAGAGAGGGTGTTTAAGTATTCTGTGATTTTCTCTATATATTTTGAAAGGGTGGTGAGGTTTGAGGATATAAAGCCCATGGGATTGTTTATCTCATGGGCCACTCCTGCAGCCAGCTGGCCAATGGATGCCATCTTTTCATGCTGTACCATCTGACTCTGTGTCCACTTTAATTCCGTGCCTCTTCAAGCTTGCGGTTCTTTATATCCAGTATGTGCATCATGTTGTTAAATATTTCGCCTATCTCATAGATTGGATCTGAGGTGGCACGCTTGAAGACAATGCAATCCTTACAGTCCCTTATCTTTGATGCAAAGGTTCCACTGGGCGAACCCTTACAATAGGTGCCAACCACCTGCCAGCACCTCATGGGTTTACGTCCATGACAGGGGCAATTTACTTTTTTGCAATCTGTAAGTTCATAACAACGTATGAGATTCGGATTCAAGAAGCGTATATTAAAAGTTTTTTCTGTTATCACCTCTTCCAGCATAGCTGAAATTGTATCAAGAGCAAGTTGTAACTTTTCCTTTTGCTCTATTATTTCCCTGTTCTTTTCTTCCAATTGTCTGTTCAGTAGAACAGCCTCTTTGTTGGCAATTATTAATGACTCTTCAACCTCTTTTCTTTTTGTTATATCAATAGAGTATTCAATCATCTGAATAATGTTTCCCTTGTCATCCAGCACAGGATAACCATGAACTTCATAATAAAACTTTCTGCCCTCAGAGTCATGATGTACATGTTCGGTCACAGCAGGGCGTCCTGTTTTTAGAACCTCTTTTAAGGGGCAGGGATGTTCCTCATTGGCATCACCTTCAGTGCAAGGGGATGTCCTCTTATGAGTAAGTTTAAAGCACTGGTTGTTCTGCCAGGTACCAAACTTTTCTGTTGCAGAATTTGCCAGCACAATGCAGTATGTATTAACGTCTATTACATAAAAGGGGTGAGGAAGTGATTCAATGAGCGCCCTCAAGAACTTGCTCTGTTCTTCATACTTTGTCTTTGATACCATGGTATTCTGAAGATTTTCCAGCATTCTGTTGAATGCATTGGTGAGCTGGCCTACTTCATCTCGCGAATGTATAGATAATTTGGTGTCGAACGATCCCTCTCCGAGTTTCTCTGTAGCGTCTACAAGAGCCTGTAGAGGTGAGGTGATTCTCTTTGTAAAAAAGGTTATAATCAAAAAACCAATGGCGAATACTATTATGATGGATGTGGTGATTGATGTTGTCAGTGCTCCAATACCTTCACTGACACTCATTGAAGAGATACCAACATGTACCTCTCCATCATTCAATATAGGATAA
>JAADHP010000267.1:0-2319 GCA_013151785.1 Nitrospirota bacterium
TGTAAGACTCTACCATACCACTGCTATAACTTTATCGCTGGATTTGGGATCTACTTAAATTAACCACAGGAGGTTTTTCTATGACTCAGATTGAAAGGGCAAGAAACGGTGAGGTAACCAACGAGATCAGGAAGGTGGCAGAAGATGAAGGGCTTGATGTTCAGGTGGTACTTGAACGTGTGGCAAAGGGCCAGATCGTGATTCCAGCAAATCAGAATCGTAAATCAAAGGTTGTTGGTATAGGAAAGGGGCTAAGAACAAAGATCAATGCCTCTATCGGAACATCAACAGAGATAATAGATCTTAAGATGGAGGTGGAAAAGGCCCGTGTGGCAGAACAATACGGAGCAGATACCCTGATGGATCTCAGCGTTGGTGGTGATATTGCAGCAATCCGCAGGGCAGTGATGGATGCAATCACCCTTCCCATTGGTACTGTGCCACTTTATGAGGCCTTTGCACTTTCCATAGAAAAATACGGAACAGCCGTTGACATGCCCGAGGAACTGCTCTGGGATGTTACGGAGCGCCAGTGTGAAGAGGGTGTGGCCTTTATGGCAATACACTGCGGCATCAACAGACGCACAGTGGAGATGCTCAGGCGCCAGCATTACCGCTACGGAGGTCTTGTCTCAAAGGGTGGTTCCTACATGGTTGCATGGATGGAGCATAACAATAAGGAGAATCCCTTATACGAACACTTTGACAGAGTAGTAGAGATACTGAAGAAACATGATGTGGTATTGAGCCTTGGTAATGGGTTCAGAGCAGGTGCAATTCATGATTCAACGGACAGGGTGCAGATCCAGGAACTCCTTATCAATTGTGAACTTGCAGAGATCGGTCGTGAGATGGGATGCCAGACCATGGTGGAAGGCCCCGGACATATCCCTATCAATGAGATAGAGGCAAATATAATCATGGAGAAAAGGATGTCCGGTGAATCACCCTTTTATATGCTTGGCCCGATCACCACTGACATTGCACCCGGCTATGACCACATAACAGCAGCCATCGGTGCCGCCCTTTCCTCTGCCTATGGTGCTGACTTTATCTGTTATGTTACCCCTTCTGAACACTTAGGCCTGCCCTATCCAGAGGATGTCCGTGAGGGTGTAATGGCAGCGCGCATTGCTGCTCATGTGGGAGACATGATAACGGTCGCAAAGACAGGGACAGGGAGATGTCCAAGGCCCGGAGAGACATGGACTGGGCCCGTCAGTTTGCCCTTGCCATAGACCCTGAGCGTGCCCAGCAGATAAAGGCAAAACGCGGAAATGGTGACGAGCATACATGCACAATGTGTGGTAAGTTCTGCGCTAATGATATCCTGAGTGGAATGTTTGTGGATAATATGAAAGGCTCGGATAAGGAATAAAAAATATGAACAGAGACCTCGCCGTTCTGGTGATTACCCCTGAGGGATTCAGCATTGGAAAAACAATTGCCCTGGAATTAAAGGCAGAACTACATATCCGCCAGGCAGTAGAGACCGGTGTAACAGAGGATACAGGTATTGAGAAATTCTTATCGCTTGGTGAACATGTAAAGAGGATCTTTTCAAGATACAGGGGGCTTGTCTTTGTTATGTCACTGGGGATTGTTAACAGGGTGATAGCCCCCTGTCTGAAGGATAAGCATACTGACCCTGCTGTCGTAACGGTGGACGAGGCGGGTAGATTCGCAATAAGTACCCTCTCCGGGCATGAGGGTGGTGCGAATGAACTTGCCTACCTTGTAAGTTCCGTCACCGGCGCTGAGCCAGTTGTTACCACTGCCTCAGAGGCAAACAGACTATATATCTGTGGTATAGGATGCAAAAGAGGAGAGGAAGGATGGTAAAAGGGTTTTAAATGCAATAAGGAATGCCTGTGTTGAGGCGGGAATCAACACAGAGGACATCAGATGCCTTGCCTCAGCATGGATTAAAAAAGAGGAGCCAGCCATCAGGTATGCTTCTGAACAATTGAAACTCTGTCGGAGGTTTATCCCAAAATGGCTTATAGACTTCTATTACGAACACCATCCCCACGCCCCTCGATCAGAATTTGTATTCCGCAAAACAGGCGTCTATGGAGTGGCTGAGCCCTCTGCAATGCTTTCAGGACGAAACACAGAACTGATACTCTGCAGGAGTTACGATGGGGTAAAGGTGGCGATTGCAAGGGAGGTGCTATTTCAGAGAATATGAAAACACACTGCTGTCCAATAAGATTCTATAAGAGAGATGAAAGGCAGGGTGCCGTGAATACAGTCAACAGTGAGCAGTGGATGAGTGGATGGGTTGATGGGGTAAGGTCAGGGAGCGGTGAGCAGTGA
>JAADHP010000267.1:2369-4946 GCA_013151785.1 Nitrospirota bacterium
TTGTTTCAGCATCTTGATAAAACAAAGCCATATGAGACCCTGAAACAAGTCCCTGCCTTGATGGTATTTTATCTTGGACAGGTTGATGAAAACAATATCTTGTTCAGATATGAGTTTGCGTTAGTATCATGATTCTCATACTTGGTGGTACAACAGAGGCTTTTTCAGTGGGAGCAGAACTTCTCAGGAGGAGAGAAGATTTCCTCCTTACCATTGCCACGGAGTATGGCTATGACCGCTTCAGGGAGAGGTTTAGCGAAAGGGTGATAAAGGGCAGGTTTACAGAGGATTCTCTGAAAGACTTTATAAAGAGACATAAAATAACAAGGATAATAGACTGTACACATCCCTATGCAAAGGTTATTACTACCATTGCTAAAAAGGTATCCAAGGAGATGGAAATAGATTATGTCGACAGAACAAGAGAGGTGCATATGCTGGAGCACACGGATTATCACAGGGTTGTAGTGGTTGACACACTCAAAGAGGCTACAGACTGGATCCTGACAAACAATATCAGGCGTCCACTGTTTACAACAGGCAGCAAGGATCTGAGCTTTGCCAGCAGACTTAAAGACCATGAGGTATTTGTAAGGGTACTCCCCTATGAAGAATCCATAAGGAAGTGTCACCTGGCAGGTATAAAACGGGGTAATATAATCGCCATGCAGGGACCTTTCTCTGTTGAGATGAATCTGTCAATTATCAGAGAGTTTGCAATTGACTGTCTTGTAACAAAGAACACAGGAAGAGAAGGAGGATTCTTTGAAAAACTCAAGGCAGCAGAGGTCGCAGGAATATGGTTAATAATAGTCAGCATATAGCGGAAAAGGGAGGCAAAATGTCAAAGGTATATTTTGTTGGAGCAGGTCCTGGTGACCCTGATCTGATAACCCTAAAGGGAAGACAGCTTCTTGACAAAGCAGATGTTGTCATTTATGCTGGAAGCCTTGTAAACCCCTCATTACTTGACGGACTCAGGGCAAGGATATACGACTCAGCCAGAATGACCCTTGATGAGATAGTGGATGTTATCAGAAAAGCCCTGGAGCAGGGAAAGCTTGTTGTTAGGCTCCATACAGGAGATACAGCATTCTATAGCGCCATATCTGAACAGATTGAGAAGTTGAAGAAGATGGGGATAGATTCAGAGGTCATACCAGGGGTGAGTTCTGCATCCGCGGCAGCTGCCACCCTGAAGCAGGAACTCACCATTCCGGAGATAAGCCAGACAGTCATTTTTACACGTCTGGAGGGCAAGACCCCTGTTCCCGAGAAGGAAAGGCTGAAAGACCTCGCCAGCCATGAAACCACAATGGTGATTTTCTTAAGCACATCAATGATCGACAGGGTAAAAGATGAACTTATCTCAGGCGGTTATCCTGAAGAAACCCCTGTGGTTGTGGTCTACAGGGCATCATGGCCTGATGAAAGAATAATAAGGGGAACACTGAAGGATATAGCAGACAAGGTCAAAACAGCAGGGATAAGAAAGACCGCTCTTATAATGGTAGGAGAGGCCCTGCAAGCATCTGAAATCTTTACAGGTAAACAATCAAGACTCTACTCAAGGAGCTTCAGCCATGAATACAGGAAATAAAGGGAAACTGTTTATAGTTGGTATAGGCCCTGGTGGAGATGAGCATATTACCTACAGGGCACGGAAGGTTATTGAATCCTCTGACACGATTGCAGGGTACAACAAGTATATTGAACTTATAGGTGATCTTGTTAAAAACAAAGAAGTGATATCAACACCCATGACAAGAGAGATTGAAAGATGCAGAAGTGCTATCAATGAGGCATTAAAGGGAAAGACCGTATCACTGGTATGTAGCGGTGACCCTGGCATATATGCCATGGCTGGCCTTGTTTTTGAAATACTGAAAGATGGTTATCCCGAAGATACAGACAGGATAGAAGTATCCGTTATCCCGGGTGTACCTGCACTTTCTGCTGCTGCATCACTTCTTGGTGCTCCACTGATGCATGATTTTGTGTCAATAAGCCTCTCTGACAGGCTTACACCCTGGGAGATAATCGAAAAACGGCTTCATTCTGCTGCAGAGGCAGATTTTGTCATAGTGTTATACAATCCAAGGAGCAGAACAAGGGTAGAGCACCTGAAAAAGGCCATAGAAATAATCAACAGATACAGGAAACCACCCACACCTGTGGGCATAGTACGTGCGGCAACCAGAGAAAATGAAGAGGTGATAGTCACAACACTCTCTGATGTTCATTATGAATCTGTAGATATGGAAACAATATTGATAATTGGTAACTCTGAAACATTCATGTGGAATGGCTTTATTGTAACACCAAGGGGATATAACAAAAAATATGATTTATTGAGGCAATGAGTGATTTTAATAAAGACATACAATACTGTCCGATAAATCATGTAAGTCCTTGTAGGGCAGGGGATATTAATTTTTTGTCTCATTCTCACAGGCCATCCATGGCCTGTTCCGAGGAAATTTTGCGATTTGCCATCCAGGGCAAATCTGAAGCAAAATTAAAATCCGCTCAAAATTAATATCCCCTGCCCTTATGAATAGTTGTTGTGTTTTTACC
>JAADHP010000259.1 GCA_013151785.1 Nitrospirota bacterium
CCTCTTGCCCTCTTTTGTATAGAGATAACTCAGAATAGATGAAAGGGTGGTCTTGCCCACCCCTCCTTTTCCGGTAATGGCGATTTTCATAAAAAATTTTAACATTACCTTTGAAAACCTGTCAAAAGATTACTATAACACTAATTTGCCGTTTGACTCATTGGTCAGGCAATGGGTATAGCCTGTTATTTTACAATCCTCTGTTCCCTATCGGCAGTTTTGGGCTATAATTATTGCTAATATCTTCTCTTAAAGGAGTAATATGAATATTATTGATTTCCATACCCATATATTCCCTGATGAGATCGCCCAAAGGGCTCTCTCACAACTCTCTGAACATTCCGGGGATTACAGACCCCACACTGATGGAACACTCAGTGGACTCCTTTCCTCCATGGAAGAGGCAGGTATAGTACTCAGTATTGTTGCAAATATTGCAACAAAGCCCTCACAGGTGGTTCCCATCCTGGAGTTTTGTAAAAAAATAAAGGGCAGGAGGATATATCCACTTATCTCCATCCATCCCCATACCCCTCATGGACAGATCCAGGAGGTGATAAAGGAGGCAAAGGCATCAGGCATTTACGGTATCAAACTTCATCCCATGTATCAGGACTTCGAGATAGATAGTTCTGGGATGTTTCCAATCTATGAGCTTATAATCAAAGAGGGGTTTTTTGTGGTTTTTCATACAGGCTATGATATTGCCTTTCCTGGGAACCATAACGCTGATCTGGAGCGACTTGCCCACCTGGCAGGGCATTATCCTGAACTCAGGATAGTGGCCACCCATCTGGGTGGATGGCGGCAGTGGGACAGGGTCAGTAAAATAACAGAGTATGAAAATGTCTATACCGAGATCTCTATGACCATGACGGAGATGACTGAAGAAGAGTTCTTAAGTGTCCTGTCGGTCTTTAACCCTGAGAGGGTCTTTTTCGGGACAGACAGCCCCTGGACAGATCAGAAGGAGATGGTCCAGAGGCTCATGGCTTTACCATTAACCAGCGAATTAAAAGAAAAGCTGCTCTTCAGAAACGCCTTGAATTTTATATCCCTGTGGTCTCAGGGGCAAAGCCACTGATGTTCAATCTTATACAAAATTCAAAGCCAATCAGACTCTACCATACCACTGCTTTCAGCAATTCTTTGTTATTCCTACAACTGGATTTGGGATAAACTTTATCGCTTTCACCTCTGCAAAGTAGCATCTATCCCTAACTTACCTGTCATTGAATACAGATTCGTATAGAGTGTAATCCTGTGGATTGCATTATTTTTATGAGGTGCCCTGCCTTGGTTTTAAGGGTTTTGGACAGATATGAAAAAAGATAAAATAGAAGAGACTTTTGTTTTTTATCTTTGGTGGCGGGGGGAGGATTTGAACCTCCGACCTTCGGGTTATGAGCCCGACGAGCTACCAGGCTGCTCTACCCCGCTAAAATTTATAATAAAACAATCACTTTCCCTATGTCAAATTCATAGAGGCTTTGAATCACATCTGAAGAATCTATTGAAGAGAGGGGCAACAGGTGGTTCATCAGGGCATTGATGCAATAGGATTTAGGTTATAGAATCTTTTTGGATAGTAATGATATCAGACAGTATTGTTGTGTTATATTAGTCAATTATGAAAACATTTTTTAAGCCATCTTCAGGATACTATCCCTGGCTTGTTGTTTTTGCCGGGCTCTTTGGTGTATTTGCAAGTATAGGTATCGGAAGGTTTGCACTTGGTATGTTACTGCCCTCCATGTCCAATGCCCTGGGATTGAGCTATTCTGAGATGGGCATTATAAGTACACTCAATTTTACAGGATATCTTGTGGCTGCACTTTCAAGTGGATTTATCGCTCGTAGAACTGGCACAAGGATACTTGTATTTATTGCTCTTTTGTCTGTCGGGATTTCCATGTCATTGATAAGCCTGACAGAGGGTTTTATGTTTACTGCAGTATTTTATACTATTACAGGACTCGGAAGTGGTGCATCCAATGTGCCGATTATGGGACTTGTTTCACAGTGGTTTTCAAGAAAGAAACGGGGTGCAGCAGCAGGTTTTATTGTTACAGGAAGCGGTCTGGGTGTTATATTAAGCGGTTTATTGGTTCCTTATTTTAATACGATTAACCCACAGAAGGGTTGGAGAATAAGCTGGTTATGGCTTGGCATATTTGTGATAGTGATTGCCGTATTGTGCTATTTGATTATACGTGATAAGCCCGATAACAGTGATCCTGCCTCATCTGTTCTGCATGGAAATGTCTCAAACAAAAGCATTTTAAAAGAGAGATTGATATATTATGTAGGCATTATATACTTTCTCTTTGGTTTCACCTATGTTATATATGTCACCTTTTTCGTTACCTATATAGTAAAGGAATGGGGTGTTACAGAGTCTGCAGCCGGGACATTGTGGGCATGGATTGGTGTGTTGAGTCTCTTGTCAGGCCCTGTATTTGGTACTCTTTCAGACAAAATAGGCAGGGGAAAGGGATTATTTCTTGTCTTTCTCTGTCAGAGTATCTCCTACTTTTTGATCGCCACAAAGATAAACTATTCCATGATTATCTACGTCTCTATACTGCTCTTTGGTCTTGTTGCCTGGAGTGTTCCTTCCATTATGGCAGCACTTATGGGTGATATCCTTGGTTCAGAGAAGGCTGCTGCTGGCTTTGGTTTTATAACCTTTATTTTCGGGCTTGGACAGATTACAGGGCCATCAGTGGCAGGGTTTCTGGCAGAGAAAACAGGAACACTCTCAACTGGATTTTATATGGCAACCCTGGGAGCCTCCATTGCAATGGTATTAAGCATTACCCTCAGAGAGAAAATGGCCTCTAAGGCTTGAATAATAAGCTTTCTTTATAGCTGTATTTCCTGAATTCCTTGACAGTAGTGGCTTTAAGCGGTTATCATATATAATCATGCTTTCTCGCAAGGGGTGTTTTCTTCTTTTAATTTTAATTGTAGTTTCTGTTTCTTCATGTGCTTCTGATATTTCAACAAGGAAGGATATAGCCCCTGTTCAGGAGAAACAACCCCTGAGTGTAAAAGAGCAACAGAATGAAGCATTGAGGATATTTAAAAGGATTCTGGAGGTAAGAAGAAAGGCTAAAACCTCAGAGGAGGCAGTAAGAAAGATAGAACCAATGTATCTGGAAATTATTAATAAATATCCTGATGCCCCTCTTGCCCAGGAGAGTTGTCTCCGACTCATAGAGTTATACTTAAGGGATTACACCCCTCCAGCTACTGAAAAGGCAGAACTTATTTACAAAACCTTCAGGGAGAGATACCCGCAGTCAATACTGAAGGGTACGGTTGAAAGAACCCTTACGAAGTTTTTTTATTCCCTGAAAATGTGGAACAGGATAATAGATTTACACAGGGAAAGAATCAAGAGGTTTATTGAAACAGGTAATATAGATGATCCCTACTATCTCTTTGTTTTTTCCGAGGCCAGGTACAATACAGGTAATATTACAGAAGCAGTAAAGGGATACAAGTGGATAATAAAAAAGTTTCCCGATTCCCATGATGCCAAGCTGTCAGAACGAAGACTCAAAGAGATATTCCTCAAAGATAAAGGAGATCAGTAATGGCCGGGCACTCTAAGTGGGCACAAATAAAGCACAAGAAGGCCGCCGTAGATGCCAAGAGAGGAAAGATATTTTCCAAGCTTGCCAAAGAGATTTCAGTAGCAGCCCGCCTTGGCGGAGGAGACCCATCAATGAACCCCCGATTAAGAACTGTAATCGAAAAGGCAAAGAGTGCCAATATGCCTCAGGAGAATATAAAAAGGGCCATACAGAAGGGCACAGGTGAACTTCCGGGGACATCCTACGAGGAGGCTACCTATGAAGGTTATGGGCCTGGTGGCGTGGCCATGTTGATCGAGGTTCTCACTGACAACAAGAACAGGACTGTTGCCGAGATCAGGCATCTTATGAATAAACACGGAGGGAGTCTTGGAGAGGCTGGTTGCGTGTCCTGGATTTTTGAGAAGAAAGGCTATATCCTTGTAAGTAAATCCACTATAGATGAAGAAACTCTCATGGATGTGGTTATCGAGGCAGGTGCAGAGGATATGAAAAACGATCCACAGGAGGAAAATTACGAGATAATTACTGCACCTGAGGATCTTCATCAGGTAAAAGAGAATCTGAAAGAGAAGGGCATAAAAATAGAGGTAGCAGAAATAACAATGCTTCCTAAAACGCATGTCAGGATAGAGGGGGAGACAGCCACAAAGATGATCCGATTGATGGAAATCCTTGAAGATCATGACGATGTGCAGAACGTATACGCAAACTTTGATGTGCCTGATGAGATAATGGCAGAGGCCGGTAAGTGAATAACCTGTAAACCTTAATCATTGGACGGGAGGGGTTATATTTTGAGAAATGGAAATGTTATGAGAGTGCTTGTATTAATCCTGTTGCTGTTGTTTACCGTCTCACCCTCTTTTTCACTCACCAAGGAAGAAGAGATCAATATAAAAGTATATAAAGATGTAAGCCCCTCTGTTGTTAATATAACCACAACTACTCTAATCAGGGATTTCTTTTCTATCTATCCACAGAAAGGTGCTGGTTCTGGTTCTATAATTGATGCTACAGGATATATACTCACCAACTATCATGTGATTGAGGGGGCCTCGGAAATAACCGTTACATTGTACGATGGCAGTAAATACAGGGCAGGTCTTGTTGGTGTTGACCCTGACAATGATCTGGCCATTATCAAGATAAAGCCCCGTAAAAAGCTACGGCCTGTAAAATTAGGAGATTCAGACTCTCTTCAGGTAGGACAGAAGGTATATGCTATTGGCAATCCCTTTGGGCTCAACTCCACACTTACCACGGGAATTATAAGTGCCCTCGGAAGACCTCTGACTACAGAAAGCGGAAGGGTAATAGAGAATGTTATACAGACTGATGCACCAATAAATCCGGGCAACTCCGGGGGGCCTTTGCTGGACACCTCAGGACGGCTGATCGGAATAAACACTGCCATTTTTACCCCCTCAGGGGGGAATATAGGGATTGGTTTTGCCATCCCGGTGAATACAGCGAGGGAATTGATTCCCGATCTCATTCGTTATGGCAAGGTTAGAAGACCATGGATAGGAATAATAGGAGTGCCTCTCTGGAGAGAACTTTCTCAGGCACTGGGTCTTTCAGTTAACAAGGGAATTCTTGTTTCAGAGGTGGTGCCAGGTGGCCCTGCTGATAAGGCAGGCATAAGGGGTGGTACGATTCCTGTGGAAATAAGTGGCACAATTATATATCTGGGAGGAGACATCATTGTGAGTATGGATGGCAAACCAGTGGGATCAATGGAGGACATCAAAAGGATTCTCAAGGGTAAGAAAGAGGGTGATTCCGTACTGGTAAGGATTGTAAGAAAGAACAGGATCTATGAAAAGACAATCAGGGTAAGGTTGAGAACATGAGAAACTCAAGAGAACTCTCTGTTATTGTTCTTGCCGCAGGACTTGGAACAAGAATGAAGTCCTCTGTATCCAAGGTTCTGCACAAACTGAACAGAAGATATATGATCGATTATGTGCTTGACACGGTTCAGAAACTAAAGCCTGACAATACAGTAATCGTTGCCGGCAGGCACAATATAAAGGAACTGAAGGAGATCTTTCCAACCTGTACGGTTGCCTTACAGAGCAGACCCCTTGGAACAGCCCATGCGGTTATCAGTGGGGTGAAAAAAATCGGTAACTTTCAGGGTGACATCCTTGTGCTCAATGGAGATACTCCACTGGTAACACCCGATACCATAAGAGCTTTTATAACCAGACACAGAAGGGCTGGCAACCATTTAAGCATAATATCCTTTATTGCTCAGAACCCCACAGGTTATGGAAGGATCATAAGGGATAAAAGGAATAGACCACTGCTTATTCGTGAGGAAAGGAATGCCACTGATGCTGAAAGGGCGATCAGGGAGGTCAACAGCGGTGTCTATCTGTTCAGTAAAGAGACTGTATCTCTCCTGAAGAGAATAAAGAAGAATCCTCTCAAGGGTGAATACTATCTGACAGACATACTTGAGATAGCAAACAAAAGTGGTTACAGATGTGGCGTCTACCCGATAGGGCAGGAGGAGGAATTCCTCGGGATCAATACAAAGGATGAACTGCTTCAGGCGCAGAGAAGACTCAGACTCAGGGTGGTCCGATACTGGCTTGACAGGGATGTCTCATTCATAGATGAAGAAAGGGTTTATATCTCACCTGATGCGGTTATAGGCGCTGGGACCACTCTGTATCCTGATGTTGTTATAGAGGGGAATTCCAGAATAGGTGAAAACTGCGTTATTTATCCGAATGTGAGAATAACGGACAGCCAGATAGGGGATTCGGTTCTGATAAAAGATTCCACGGTGGTCGAGTCTTCTGTAATTGGCTCTGATGTGGTTGTGGGTCCCTTTGCCCGTATAAGACCCGGCACGGAGATCAAAAAATCTGCACGAATAGGTAACTTTGTTGAGATAAAGGCATCTGTGATAGGAGAGGGAACAAAGGCGCAACACCTCAGCTATATCGGTGATGCAGAAGTTGGTGAGAATGTCAATGTGGGGGCAGGTACAATAACATGTAATTATGATGGAGAGAGAAAACACAAAACCATAATAGACAAAGAGGTATTTATAGGGAGCGACTCTCAGCTTATTGCCCCTGTAAGGGTGGGCAGGGGGGCCTATATCGGTGCTGGTTCTACAATAACAGACGATGTTCCAGCCTATTCCCTTGCCCTCTCACGGGTAAGGCAGAGGAATATAAAAGGATGGGTTAAAAGAAGGAAGAAGAAAAAAAAGAGGTGCTGAAAAGGTGTGTGGAATAATCGGTTACATTGGTAATGCCAATGCTGTGGAGATAGTCCTGGAAGGATTGAGACATCTTGAATACCGTGGATATGACTCCGCAGGGGTGGCATACTTCAATGGTGCCGGATTTGATATCCATAAATGCAAGGGAAAGATACGGGATCTGGAAAAGACAATCTATGTGGGGGATATTGAATCAAGGCTTGCAATAGGACATACCAGATGGGCTACCCATGGTGTTCCCTCAAGTTATAATGCCCATCCCCATGAATCCGATATGGTAGTGCTTGTCCATAATGGAATAATAGAGAACTATCTTGAACTAAAAGCAGAGCTATTGGAAAAGGGCTATAAGTTCAACTCTGAAACCGACACAGAGGTGCTATGTCATCTCATAGATTTCTATCACAGGGAGTATTCCCTGGAAGAGTCTGTAAAGAAGGCAGTCAACAATGTAAGAGGCTCCTATGCCATAGTATGCCTTTCCAGGAAAGAACCCAACAAACTTGTAGGAGCAAGGAAAGACAGTCCCCTGGTGTTGGGTTTTGGAGATGACGGGTACTTTATAGCCTCGGATGTGCCTGCCTTCCTGAGGCACACAAACAGGGTGGTTTTTCTTGACGATGGAGATATTGTTCTCATAGAAGAGGACACCTATAAGGTATTCAACATTTTTGGCCATAGCATAAACAAAGAGATAGAGCTTGTTCCGTGGTCTCCAACAATGGCTGACAAGGGTGAATTCAAGCACTACATGCTGAAAGAGATACATGAGCAACCACGCTCGTTATCAGATACATTAAGGGGCAGGATTCTACATAATGAGGGGAGAGTAAATATAGCGGAGTTCGGGCTGAGCAGGGATGTGCTCAGGGCATTCAAAAAGGTAATAATTACAGCCTGTGGGACATCGTGGCATGCTGCACTAACCGGTAAATTCATGATTGAGCAGCTTGCCGGAGTGCCTGTGGAGGTTGACCTTGCATCGGAATTCCGATACAGAAGGCCTCTTGTTGGTGAAGATGACCTCTTTATTGCCATCACTCAGTCAGGCGAGACTGCTGATACCCTTGCCGCACAAAGGGAGGCAAAGAGACTCGGTGCAAGCACACTGAGTATCTGCAATGTACTGGGCTCTACCTCGGCGAGGGAGGCTGACTATGTATTTTATACCCATTCAGGGCCTGAGATAGGAGTGGCATCCACAAAGGCCTTTACATCCCAGCTTGTTTCGCTTTATCTCTTTGCCCTGGCAATGGCAGAAGAGAAGCAGAGGATTTCCAGAGAGCAATTGAGAGAGATGCTTAGTGATTTGATGCTACTGCCTGAAAAGGTGGAACGGATCTTAAAGGAAGAACAGAGGATTACAGAGATTGCAAAGAGATATTTCAAAGCCAGGGATTTTCTCTATCTCGGAAGGGGCATTCTGTATCCTATAGCACTGGAAGGGGCCTTGAAACTAAAGGAGATATCCTATATCCATGCCGAGGGATATCCTGCCGGAGAGATGAAGCATGGCCCCATTGCATTGATAGACGAGGAATTACCTGTGGTGGTTCTGATGCAGAAGGGACAGCTTAAAGAGAAGATAAAGTCCAATATCGAAGAGGTAAAGTCAAGGGGTGGCAGGGTTATATTAATAAAGAGCACTGATGAAGATGTCAGAGTTGATGACCATTTTGATATACCACAGACAAACTATTATCTTGAACCCGTATTGATGTCCATACCACTGCAATTACTTGCTTATCATATAGGGGTTTTGAGGGGATGCGATGTTGACCAGCCAAGGAATCTCGCAAAGAGTGTGACTGTAGAATAGGCAATGGATTTGCACGGTGTTAACCTATTATTTTAAAATAATAAGGAGTAGGAAATGGCGACAGAAAATTTAATTGATTGTCTCAATCCCCAACAGAGAGAGGCTCTTCTGCATACCGAGGGACCTTTGCTTATCTTGGCAGGTGCTGGTAGCGGTAAAACACGGGTAATCACTCACAAATATGCCTATCTTACCCAGAAGAAAAAGCTCAAGCCTTCCAATCTTTTCACTGTAACCTTTACCAATAAAGCTGCTGAAGAGATGAAGCATCGTATATGTTCCCTTACATCCAGTGAACTCAAGGAATGCTGGATAGGTACCTTTCATGCCCAGTGCAACAGAATACTCAGAAAAGAAATCAAGGTGCTTGGGTATAAGCCTGAGTTTGTTATCTACGATGAGGGTGATCAACAGTCTTTGATCAGACACATCCTTCGGGAGCTTAACATATACGAGGCCCTTTATAAGGGCGTTGCCTCCAGGATAAGTAATCTGAAGGCTTCAATGATAACCCCTGAAAGGTTTATTTCCTCTGGTGATGGTTATGGTTTTGATGAAAAACTTGCCAAGGTATACATGAGGTATCAGGATGAGCTTAAAAGATGTAATGCCCTTGATTTTGATGACCTGATTATGCTCACTGTAAAGGTATTCGAAGAGTTCCCCGAAATCCTTGAAAGGTATCAGGAGCGATTCCAGTATATCCTTGTTGATGAATTTCAGGATACGAACTATGCCCAGTACATGCTCGTGAAACTTCTTGCCTCTGGCCATAAGAATATCTCCGTGGTGGGTGATGATGACCAGAGTATCTACAGATTCAGAGGCGCTGAGGTAAGAAATATTCAACGCTTTGAAAAGGACTTTCCAGAGTTGAGGATAGTTAAACTGGAGCAGAACTACAGGAGTACCCAGAACATACTGGATGTATCAGGCTCTGTGATATCTGCCAATCCTGTAAGAAAGAAGAAGTCCCTATGGACCGACAAGGGTAAGGGCGAGAAGGTTCATTTCTACTGGCTACCAACAGAGGATGATGAGGCAAAATATATTGCAAAACTGATCCGTGACATTTACCTGAAAGGGAAACACTCCTTTGGTGATATAGCTATCCTTTACAGGATCAACCTCCAGTCAAGGGCCATTGAGGAGGCACTGAGGAGGGAGCGAATCCCTTACAGGATTGTCGGAGGTATTAGCTTCTATGAGAGAAAAGAGATAAAGGATATCATCTCCTATTTAAGGCTTGTTGTGAACCCCCATGACAATGTGAGCCTCAGACGTATCATTAATACCCCTTCAAGAGGCATTGGTGCTGCTACATTGAACAAGATCGAGCAGGAATCGAAACGCAAAGGCATAAGTCTTTTTGATGCCATAATCTCCATATGTAACGGAAAATCCTCCACACAGAGTGTGGTGGACAGGCTGAAGGGTCTTGTTGATCTGTTAAGGGAATTCTCTGCTTTAAAGAAGGAATCCACTCCGGAGATAATCACCCATATTATAGAGAAAACAGGATATGCTGAAGGGCTCTCAGAAGAGCGATTACAAAACATAGCAGAACTGATGGCATCTTCTGAGGGAAGCTCTGTCAAGGATTTCCTTGACAGGGTTTCACTTGTGACCCGGCTTGACGAGAACCTGCCTGATAACATGGTCTCGTTAATGACACTGCATACTGCCAAGGGACTGGAATTTCCCATTGTCTTTATTGTTGGTCTGGAAGAGGGGTTGATGCCTTATTTCAAGGCCTTTGACAGTGAAGAGGAACTCTGTGAGGAGCGAAGACTCCTCTATGTTGGAATGACCCGTGCCAAAGAGATGCTCTTCCTATCAGGGGCCAGAAAGAGAAGAATCTTTTCCAAACTGCAGGAGCAGGAACCCTCAAGATTCCTTGCAGATGTGCCAAGAAGCTGTTGCAGATGGATTGAGAAGGCCTTTTGCAGGCATGAAAAGGTGGAGAAAGCCACGGGTAATGGCAAGAAGCCAGTCTCGATTAAGATACCATATAAAACAGGCTGCAGGGTGAGGCATCCAAAGTGGGGTGTTGGAGTTGTGAGGGACTGTTATGGTGAAGGTGATGATATGAAGGTATGCGTTAATTTCCCGGGGGTTGGAATAAAAAGACTGGCCCTTAAATTTGCCAACCTGGAGAGGATATAGACAGTCATGAGGATATCGTCAAAAGAGGTCGAGCACATTGCCATGCTTGCAAGGCTTAAACTCACTGAGGAGGAAAAAGAGCTGTTCAGTGAACAACTAAGTAAAATCCTTGACTATATTGAAAAGCTCAATGAACTGGATACAGTAGATGTGGAGCCAACCAGCCATGTAATCCCGCTCAGGAATGTGTTCAGGAAAGACGAGCCTGCTCAATCTCTGAGTGTTGATGATGCCCTTAAGAATGCTCCAGACCGCGCTGGTTCCTTTTACAGAGTGCCAAAGATAATCGAATAATATAGGGAGCTAACAACAGGTAACAGATACCATATGACTGTAAACACGTCAGAACATAAAAAGGTGAAGAAGACAATAATGAGAGGTAACGAGGCTATTGCCGAGGCAGCCATCCAGGCTGGTTGCCGTTTTTATGCAGGTTATCCAATTACACCCCAGAATGAGATCCCGGAGTACATGTCAAAAAGGATGCCCGAGGTGGGTGGTGTATTTATTCAGGCTGAGAGCGAGCTTGCTGCTATAAATATGGTTTATGGTGCCTCTGCAGCAGGTGTGAGGGCGATGACCTCCTCATCCTCACCTGGTATAAGTCTTAAGCAGGAGGGGCTGTCCTATCTTGCAGGTGCAGAACTGCCTGCAGTGGTGGTGAATATGCAGAGGGGAGGTCCCGGGCTGGGAAACATATCCGGCAGCCAGCAGGACTATTTCCAGGCAGTAAAAGGCGGTGGGCATGGTGACTACAGACTTCTTGTTTATGCACCCTTTAATCTTCAGGAGATATGGAATCTTACCATGATGGCCTTTGACAAGGCTGACCTGTACAGGAATCCTGTTATGATTCTGTCAGATGGTGTGCTCGGGCAGATGATGGAGCCCTTTGAGCCGCGGGAATATGTTATGCCTGAGCTTCCACCCAAGGACTGGGTGCTTGACGGCTGTAAAGGCAGACCCCCCAGGGTTGTGAAATCCCTTTATCTTGGAGAAGGTGTACTGGAGAGCCATGTAAAGAAACTCTTCAGTAAGTATGAACTGATGAAGGAAAAAGAGGTGCTCTCTGAAGGATATTATGTAGATGATGCTGAGGTGGTAATTGTTGCCTTTGGGATTGCAGCAAGGGTCTGTCTTACTGCAATAAGAACCCTCCGTGAGGGAGGTAAAAAGGTTGGTCTTTTCCGTCCCATTACACTCTTCCCCTTCCCTGAAAAGGAGATCAGGGAGCTTGCAGTGGCAGGGAAAAGGATTCTTGTTGTAGAGTTGAATATGGGACAGATGGTTGAGGACGTCAGGCTTGCTGTCCAGGGGCAAACAGAGGTGGATTTTTATGGCAGAACCGGTGGGTCTATTATCTCACCTGAAGAGATCGTAAAGCATCTGGAATCCTTTTTATAATAAAACAAGATTATCCCTGTGTATCACTTCATCAGAATACTTGTATCCAAGATTTTTTTCAATCTCTGAACTCCGCAGTCCTTTGATCTTTTCTATCTCTTCAGAGGAATAGTTAGTAAGACCTTTTGCGATCCTCTGACCATCCCTGTCCAGACAGTACACTGCATCACCAGACGAGAACTTCCCCTCCACCGAGACTATGCCCGAGGGCAGAAGGCTTTTGCCGCGTTTAACAATTGCATCCCTGGCTCCATCATCAATGACAATACTGCCTTTGGCCTTGACCCCGAAGGCAATCCAGCCCTTCTTTCCCGAATAGCGCTTTCCCTTTGGTATGAATTCAGTTCCACAATGCTGTCCGTTAATAATCTTTGATATCAACCCCCGTACATTGCCATTTATTATATTTATTGTTATGCCATAATCCATTGCCCTTTTTGCTGCCATCAACTTGGAGTACATTCCTCCTGTACCATAAGGGCTGGAGGTGATCTCTGCAATAGCTTCAAGCTCTGGTGTTATCTCTTCAACGGTCTCGATAAGCCTGGCATCCTTGAATCTTTTCGGGTCTTTGGTGTAAAGTCCATCCACATCCGAGAGGATAATAAGCCTCTGTGCATCACAGAGTCCTGCAACAAGTGAGGCAAGCTGATCATTGTCACCAAACTTTATTTCATCAATTGATACAGAATCATTTTCATTAATTATGGGTACAACCTTGTAATCAAGCAGTGTCAGTATGGTATTCTTGGCATTGATATACCGTACCCTGTCATAGAAGGCATCCCGTGTAAGCAGTATCTGTGCAACCTTTACTCCGTGTTTTGCAAAATACTTTTCATATATCCACATGAGAGCGCTCTGTCCCACAGCAGCAGCAGCCTGCTTGTGTTTTATATCAGAGGGTCTGCTTTTCAGTCCAAGCCTTTTCATTCCTGCTGCAACCGCCCCGGAAGAGACCATGACCACCTCATGCCCCTGGGCATGTATCTTTGCGATCTCAGATACAATGGATGCTATTCGTCTCTGATTCAGTCCTTTTTCATCTGCAATAATGTTGCTGCCAATCTTGATAACCACTCTCATATTACTTTCCTCATCTGTTGTTCTTTTGCACGTTCCTTCTCAACCAGTCCTGACAGGTATAAAAGCAGTTCCTGAATCCCCTCACCTGTGACAGAGGATATTTTAAAAAAATCAATATGGTTTTTCTCACAATAATCCTTCAGTCTGTTCAACTTCTCTTCATTGGCCACATCCATCTTTGTTGCCACTATAATCTGTGGTCTTTCCAGTAGGTCCTCATTATAGAGCCTTAGTTCATTGATAATCTGTTCGAGGTTTTCCACCGGGTCACCAGCGGTAAGGTCTGAGACATCTACAAGATGTAGGAGTATCTTGGTCCGTTCTATATGTCTCAGAAACTGGAATCCCAGGCCAGCACCTTTATGGGCATCTTTGATAAGGCCAGGGATGTCCGCAATCACGAAGCTCTTAAAATCCTCCATCTTTACCACGCCAAGATGTGGTTGCAGGGTTGTAAATGGATAGTCTGCTATTTTGGGTTTTGCTGCTGATACCCTTGAAATAAAGGTAGACTTACCAGCATTAGGCAATCCAATGAGTCCTACATCAGCAATGAGCTTTAGTTCCAGTATTATATCACGCTCCTGGCCTTTCTGCCCTGGCTGGGCATACCGCGGTGCCTGACGTGTGGATGTGGCAAAATGTGCATTTCCCAGTCCGCCTTTGCCACCCCTTGCCACAATCACCCTTGAGCCAGGCTGGTCAAGATCAGCTATTATCTCTTCTGTGAGGGCGTCTTTGACCACCGTACCAACAGGCACACGTATTATCAGGTCTTCTCCATCCTTGCCATGCATCTTTTTACCCTTACCGTGCTGTCCGCGTTGTGCCTTATAGGTCTTTTTGTATTTGTGATCAAGCAGTGTGTACAATTGAGGGTCTGCTTCGATAATAACATGACCACCTCTGCCACCATCACCGCCATCAGGGCCTCCCTTTGGTATGAACTTTTCCCTTCTGAAGCTGACACACCCCCTGCCACCATCGCCTGCCTTTACATGAATCTTTGCATAATCAACAAACTTCATAATGCCTCTAAGATATCCAGAACAGCCTTTTCAGACCTGCTCACCGCAGCATTTATATCCCAGGCCTTCCTGTTTCTTGGTCCCACAAAATTGCTTATGCCCCTGACCTCAAGACACTCAACTCCATGCATGACAC
>JAADHP010000027.1 GCA_013151785.1 Nitrospirota bacterium
AAGGTGCCACGGGAAAAGGCATCGATTTCGAAAACCCCCATGGGGCCGTTCCATAAAATAGTCTTGGCATTATGGAGTGCTTCAGAGAAGAGCCTTGCTGTAGCAGGGCCTATATCAAGGGCCTTCCAGCCCCTGGGAATCTCAAGGGTGGGAACGATCTTGGTTTCAGCACCGGGCTCAAGGCTCTGTGCGATGACACAATCAACAGGCAGATAGAACTTCACCCCTCTTTCCTTCAACTTCTTTCTTATCCTCTGGGCTGTCTCCAGCATGTCCTCTTCCACAAGTGACTCGCCCACCTCATAGCCCATTGCCTTTATGAAGGTGAAGGCCATGCCCCCGCCTATAAGAACCTTGTCCACATTGGTTTCAAGGTTCTCAAGCACTCCTATCTTACCAGAAACCTTTGCCCCGCCAAGGATTGCAACAAAGGGCCTGATAGGATTGTTTACAACACCTTTGAGATACTCTATCTCCTTCTTCAATAGAAAGCCTGCTGCTGCTGGCAGGTACTTGGGGATCCCCACAATCGAGGCATGAGCCCTGTGGGCTGTTCCAAAGGCATCGTTTACATAACAGTCGGCCAGTGAGGCAAGGGCCTTTGCAAAGGCATCATCGTTTTTCTCCTCTCCTTCGTGGAAGCGAAGGTTCTCCAGCAGGACCACATCTCCGCTCTGCATCTTCCGTACAATACTTTCTACCTGGTGTCCTACACAATCAGGTGTGAAAATTACATCCTTGTTCAGAAGGCGCTTTAATCTCTTGGCTACAGGGGCAAGGCTGTAACGTGGATCAGGCTTGCCCTTTGGTCTCCCGAGGTGAGAGGCAAGGATTACCTTTGCACCTTCGTCAATAGCATAGTTAATTGTGGGCAGGGAAGAACGTATCCTCCTGTCATCTGTTATGTTCAGGTTCTCATCAAGGGGAACATTGAAATCAACCCTGATAAATACCCTTTTGTCTTTAAGGTCAAGATCCTCTATTGTTAGCTTTGTGAGGACGTCCTTAATGGGCGCTGGATTCTGGCTGTTCTTCATGGCATCCTCCTTTGAGATTTTCAAATGCAACCACAGAGGACAAAGAAAGGATTTTTAAAAATGACTAAAGGCTACCTGTACAAATAGTTCTTTTAAGATACAGGATAATTCTTTGTGCCCTCTGTGTTCTGATATCTTGATCAGGAATTCTTGATTATATACTGTATCAGGTCTCTTAAGCGTGAGCTGTACCCCCACTCGTTGTCATACCAGGCAATAACCTTGACCATTCTCTTCTCGATCACCTTGGTTACTGTTGCATCAACAATTGAGGAGTGGTCATTACCATTTAAATCCATTGAGACAAGGGGCTCTTCAGAATACTCAAGTATGCCTTTCATCTTACCTTCTGCCGCAGCCTTCAGAGCGGCATTAACCTCTTCAACTGTTACATCCTTTGCCAGCTCAGCAACAAGGTCAACCACTGAAACATTCGGGGTGGGTACCCTGATGGCCATCCCATCGAGTTTGCCCTGGAGTTCTGGCAGAACCAGTCCCACAGCCTTTGCAGCACCTGTGGTTGTGGGAATTATGTTCATTGCTGCTGCCCTTGCCCTTCTGAGGTCTTTATGGGGCAGATCAAGAATCCTCTGGTCATTTGTATAGGAATGGATTGTTGTCATAAGACCTCTTATGATTCCAAACTCGTCTTTAAGAACCTTGGCCAGAGGTGCAAGGCAGTTTGTTGTACATGAGGCATTGGAGATTATCTTATGAGTGGCTGGGTCGAGTTTGTCCTCATTCACACCGAGACACACTGTTATATCAGGCTCCTTGGCCGGGGCAGATATGATCACCCAGCTGGCACCTGCTTCAAGATGTTTTGATGCAGATGCCCTGTCTCTGAATACACCGGTTGACTCAATAACAAAATCAACCCCCAGGTCTTTCCAGGGAAGCTCAGAGGGGTCTTTGATAGCTGTGATCTTTATGGTTTTCCCATTTACTATGATTGCATCGTCACCTGCCTTTACATCTGCAGAGAAGATTCCGTGTACAGAATCATACTTTAAAAGATGGGCAAGGGTCTTTGCATCAGTAAGATCGTTTATGGCAACAATCTCGAAATCTGACTGATTCATTGATGCCCTGAAAAAGTTTCTACCAATCCTTCCAAATCCGTTAATTCCAACCTTCACAGCCATAGTTTATCCTCCTCCTTTAAGACATAAAAAGCTTCAGGAGACAAGGTCTCCCTAATCCAGTCTATTGATAACCAAGCCAGTCAGTATCTTTGGATAGAAATAGGTGGACTTTGGTGGCATCCTCAGACACTCGATTGCAACCCGCTCAACCTCTGTAACCTTAGTAGGATTAAGGAAAAAGCCAGCAATATAATCACCCTTTCTCACTTCATTTATAACTATATGAGGGTCCATTTCGTACGCAAGGCCATCAATGGAAAATATCTTTTTAAATATTAATTCATGAAGAACTGTCACATCAAGCCCTCTCAGTGCCTCTGGTGTGTCCCTGAGATTTATACCTCTGTGGATAAGTATATAACTTTGGGGGGGATTTTTCAATATCATTCCCAGGGCATGCTCGTAAAAAGGTAGTTCTTTAAATAGGTCTTCATCTGATTTAAGAGGTTTTACCTCAAAGTACTCTCTCAATCTATGTAATATACTTTCTCCCGACTGAATCACAGGGCCGAGGGACTTAACAAGTCTGTGTGTGGGAAGGATACATAATCCTCCGTCAGAGATATTCACAAGGAGCATAAGCACATAGTTGTATGGTTCATCTCCTGTATGATGGGGATTTGCCCTTTTTCTTTCCTTCATGTATTCAAGGGCTGTCTCATATCTGTGATGTCCATCGGCAATATAAATTGGTCTTCCCCGAATTATTCCGGTAATTAGATCTATCTCCACAGGATCATCGATAATCCATAGTTCATGCCTGGCTCCTGTATGATCATAGGCTGAGATATAAGGATCTTCAGAGGACTTTTTTTCAATAAGTGACCGGTAACTGTGCTCCGGATTGTTGAAAATGGAAAAAATAGGACTTATATTCGCCCTGCAGTACCGCATGAGATTCAACCTGTCTGCTTTGGGTTTTGAGTGTGTTGCCTCATGTGGATATATACCCTCACATAACTCTGTGAGCCTCACCCTGGCAAATACCCCTGTCATTACCTGCTCTTTGTCATCCACTCTGTATCTGACCCTGTATAAGTAATAAGACGGCTTTTTTGATTCCACGAGGATGTCTTCCTCCAGCCATTCCTTTAGATATTGCCGTGCTCTGACATAGCGGTTCTCACCTTCGGGGGTGTCATTATCATAGTCCCTTCCATAATCTATTCGTACAATGTTATAGGGACTCTTTTCATACAGGGAATCCTTCATCTCGGGCGTGATGATATCGTATGGTGGGGCAACAACATCCTCACCTTTTACCTTTGAGGTGTTATATATTATTCCCTTAAATGGTCTTATTTCCGTCATGGGTCTGAATATGTTAGCATTTAATGCATAATTAATTCAAAATCCATATAATAATAATATAAAATATTCCATAAAGTCAGGAGATTGGGATGATAGGCGTTATCGGAGGTAGTGGGCTCTATGAGATTCCAGGGTTTTCAATCATTGATAAGATCAAAATAGAGACACCCTATGGAGACCCCTCTGATGTGTTCATAATGGGAAGTATTGGTGAGAGAAAGGTGGTGTTTTTATCAAGACATGGACAGCATCATGACATACCACCTCACAGGGTAAATTATCGTGCAAATGTCTGGGGGTTCAGGACCCTTGGTGTCAAAAGGATTATAGCAGTGAATGCCGTGGGAGGTATAAATGACAGATACAGACCTGGTGATATAGTGTTACCTGACCAGATAATAGATTTTACAAAAACCAGAGCACAGTCATTCTACGACGGCCCCCGGGTGGTTCATATTGATTTCACGGAACCATATTGTAAGGAAATGAGGGAGGCATTCCTTTCCATAGATGAACAGATCATTAACGGAGGCACCTATGTCTGTACAGAGGGACCGAGGCTTGAAACAGCAGGAGAGATCAGGTTTTATAAAAGTATTGGTGCAGATATGGTGGGCATGACCCAGATGCCTGAAGCAGCGCTTGCGAGAGAGGCAACACTGTGCTATCTCTGTATTGCAGTAATAACCAATTATGCAGCAGGCATATCCAGAACAAAACTCACCACCACCGAGGTTGTGGAAACAATGAAGAAAAGCACAGAACGGGTAAAACAACTGCTCTCCTCAGCAATCGACCTTATACCTTCTGAAAGGCATTGTATATGTAAGGATTCCCTGAAGGATGCGGAGCTCTGAATCATGGAAAGGATCCTTGTTGTGGAGGACAAGAAGTCAATGGCACAGATGCTCAGGACAACCCTTGAGTCAGAGGGTTATGAATGCCTCCTTGCCTTCAACGGGAAAGAGGCACTCCGGATAATCTCCCGGGAACAACCTGATCTGATTATTACGGACCTCAAGCTGCCTGATACCGATGGACTTACAATACTGAAGGAACTGAGGCAACAGGAGCAGGACACGCCGGTTATCATAATGACCGCCTTCGGAACCATAGAGATAGCTGTGGAGGCAATAAAGGAAGGTGCCTTTGATTTTGTTCCAAAACCTTTTGATATGGATCATCTTCTGCTGATAATAAAAAGGGCACTTGATACGAGAAGGCTCTATCGGGAGAACCTGCTTCTCAGGGAAGAGATGGCCTTTCATAAGGGTATGCCCGAGATAGTTGGAAAGAGTGCGGCAATCTCTGATGTGTTAGAAAAGGTTAAGAAGGTTGCACCAACAAAAACCACCGTGCTGCTGCAGGGTGAGAGTGGTACTGGAAAGGAGCTTTTTGCGAGGGCAATTCATTACATGAGCCCCAGGGCAAAGGGACTGTTTGTACCGATTAACTGTGCAGCAATCCCCAGGGACCTGCTGGAGTCTGAACTGTTTGGATATGAAAAAGGTGCCTTCACAGGAGCCACCCACAGAAAGCTTGGCAAGTTTGAGCTTGCCAACAATGGTACTGTTTTTCTTGATGAGATCTCAGAGCTTGAACCATCACTTCAGGCAAAGCTCTTGAGGGTTCTGCAGGATCAGATTATTGAGAGAATCGGAGGTACAACACCCATACAGGTAGATGTAAGGGTGGTGGCTGCTACAAATTCAGATCTCCTTCGCGCTGTAAAAGAGGGTCGATTCAGAGAAGACCTTTTTTACAGATTGAACGTATTCCCCATTGTTATTCCTCCGCTTCGTGAAAGAAAGGAGGATATTCCCGCACTTACCGAGTTTTTTATTGAAAGGTTTTCAAAGGAGATGAAGATCCCGCCAAAGAAACTATCCGGCGATGCGCTGAAGATACTCATGCAGTACAACTGGAAGGGCAATGTGAGAGAACTTGAAAATACCATAGAGCGGGCGATGATCCTTGCTGACGGAAATACAATCCTGCCCGAGCATATATCTCTGATGAGCATAGAGAGCATATCATCCGTTGATGATATTCCCATGGATGGTCCTCTGGAGGAAACCACAAAGGCTGCTATCAGACGTGCAGAAAGTGAAAGGATAAGAAGGGTCCTGAATGAGACCCACTGGAACAAGACAAAGGCAGCAGAGATACTGCAGATTAGTTACAAGACACTTCTTACAAAGATAAAGGAGTACAATCTTGAGTGATTTTAACATTGATATCCTTGTTGTGGATGACGAACCACTGCAAAGAGATATCCTCAAAACTATACTGTCCGGAGAGGGATACCTGGTTGAAACTGCCTCTTCAGTGGATGAAGCCATCAAAATAGTAAAAAAGACATCTCCCAGAGTAATACTTACGGACCTTAAAATGCCAGAGAAAACAGGAATGGACCTCCTTGAGGAGATAAACAGGATGAATACATCCAACCCTCCTGCCATTATTATAATGACAGCCTTCGGGACTATAGCCTCTGCAGTTGAGGCTATCAAAAAAGGAGCCTATGATTATCTAACCAAACCACTGGATAAGGAAACGGTTATTTTAAAAATCAAACAGGCCATGGAAAGACAGAACCTGCTTTACGAGAACCTGCAACTAAAAAATGTACTCTATGAAAGATTCAATATTGATGGAATAGTCGGAAAATCCTCTAAAATGAAGGGACTTCTTGATACCATCAGGAAGGTTGCACCTACCAATGCTACTGTACTGATCCTGGGTGAAAGTGGCACCGGGAAGGAACTGATAGCACGTGCCATCCATTACAACAGTCTTAGAAAAGACAGACCCTTTACTCCGATCAACTGTGCATCCATCCCTGAAAACCTCCTGGAGAGCGAACTCTTCGGCTATGAGGCAGGTGCATTTACAGGTGCAACATCCCGCAAGAAAGGTCTCTTTGAAACCACAAACGGAGGCACGCTCTTTCTTGATGAGATTGGGGATATGCCACTGAATCTGCAGGCAAAGCTGCTGAGGGTGCTGCAGGATGGCGAGGTGCGAAGGCTTGGGGGTAAAGAGAGCTTCAAGGTTGATATCAGAACAATTGCTGCCACTCATCAGGATCTTGAAAGCCTCATAGAGGAGGGAAGATTCAGAGAGGATCTGTACTACCGTCTCAGGGTGGTAACACTCAGAATACCACCATTGAGAGAACGAAAAGAGGATATTCCTCTGCTGATAGATTTTTTCCTGGACAAATACAACAGGGAGTTTGGCAAGGCAATCAAGGGAGTGGACACACAGGTATTGCAGGCCTTTATGAACTACCACTGGCCTGGTAATGTAAGACAGCTTCAATCTGTAATCGAGCGTGCTGTTATCATGACCGAGGGGGATACAATCATCTATGACGATGTAAAGGATGAACTCACCTTAAAACAGAGAAGGCTCGATACCCTGGAGATTGATATACCTGACGAGGGCCTGATCTTTGAAGAACTGGAAAAGACATTACTGATAAAGGCAATGAAAAAGGCAAACAATGTTGCCAAGAAGGCTGCTGAACTACTGGGGATGAGTTATAAGACCTTCTGGTATAGATGGGAAAAGTATGGACTTAAAAAGGATGACAGATAGATCATGGTTTGGTTATAATTAATAACTTATCTATCCATTGCAGTAAGCAAGCAGAAAAAATCAATAAAAATATGTAAAAACTAAATCCAGATTAAGGATAACAAAGCATTGTTGTAATCAGTGGTATGAGCTTTCGCAATACCTGATTTACACTTTTGAAATTAATTCAGGCTGTTATAAACCCAGATTCAGCTGTAAGGATAAGGAATAAATGCTGAAAGCAGTGGTATGGTAGAGTCTTACACCTCATTCTCAGCGGACATCCATGTCCGCTTCCGAGGGAATTTTGCGATTCACCCCTCCTGGTGAATCTTATGCAAAATTCAAATCCGTTCAGACTCTACCATACCACTGAAGATAGATTGGAGAAAAATATTTAATTAAGGAGGACAGATGCCTATAAAAGTAGAACTCGCAGACAGATTGAAGAGCCTGCCACCATACCTGTTTGCCCGTATTGACGAGATGAAAGAGGAGGCTCTGAGCAAAGGCGTTGATCTGATTGATATCAGCATTGGAGACCCTGACCTTCCCACCCCGGCACATATAGTTGATGCAATGAAGAAGGCAGTAGAAAAACCTGAACACCATAGATATCCGTCCTATGCAGGAATGCTTTCCTATAGAGAGGCTGTGGCACAATGGTATGAAAGACGCTTTAACGTAAAACTTGACCCGGCAGAGGAGGTCTTATCCCTTATCGGATCAAAAGAGGGTATAGGTCATATACCCCTTGCCTTTATAAATCCAGGAGATGTTGTTTTATGCCCCTCTCCTGCATATCCTGTATATTCTATAGGTACCCTTTTTGCCGGTGGAGAGCCCTATTTTATGCCCCTAAAAGAAGAAAACCATTTCTTTCCTGATTTTTCTTCTATCCCCGGGGATATCTTAAAAAGAGCCAAGATGATGTTTCTGAACTATCCCAATAATCCCACATCACAAACTGCTTCTGTGGAGTTCTTCAAAGAGGCCATCGAGTTTGCAGTAAGACACAACATAATAATCTGCCATGACAATGCATACTCTGAGCTGTACTTTGATGGCAAAAGACCAATCAGTTTCCTTGAAGTAGAAGGCGCCATGGATGTGGGAGTGGAGTTCCACTCACTATCAAAAACCTATAACATGACAGGCTGGAGGATAGGTTTTGTGTGTGGCAATAAAGAGGTAATAGCCGGGCTTGGAAAGATTAAAACAAATATTGATTCAGGAATCTTCCAGGCCATTCAGGAGGCAGCTATAGTTGCATTACGGTCTGATGAAGGGATACTGGATGATATAAGGTCAATCTATCAGGAGAGAAGGGATATTCTTATTGATGGTTTAAGCTCAATTGGACTGAAGGTCAACAAGCCTGATGCCACCTTTTATATCTGGGCAAAGGTGCCTGAAGGATACACATCTGAGTCCTTTACAATACATCTTCTTGACAAGGCAGGCATACTGGGCACCCCTGGCAATGGCTTTGGCGAGCCAGGCGAAGGGTACATAAGGTTTGCATTAACAGTAAGTGCGGAAAGGCTGAAGGAAGCAGTAGAGAGAATAAAAAAGGCCCTTTAGGGTTATGAAGTGAAGACAGGTGAACACAGAGTATTTCTTGGCCTTGGTTCAAACATAGGGGGGAGAAAGGCAAACTGTCTTCAGGCTGTTGATAAACTGAAGGATACTGCTGGCCTGAGTATTATAAGGCAATCATCACTTTATGAGACACCTCCGTGGGGTGTAAAGACACAGCCTGCATTCATCAATATGGTCATCGAGGCAGAAACCACTCTTACTCCTGAAGAACTCCTTATCAGAATAAAAAGGATTGAACGTGAGATGGGACGTGAAAGAACCATCCGATGGGGCCCACGGCTTATAGACATTGATATACTGCTTTATGATAGCAGAATAATCAATAAAACTATAAAGGCAGAAGCTCAGGAGTCTTTACAACTAATAATTCCTCACCCGCTAATGGATAAACGGGAGTTTGTTTTAAGGCCCATGGCAGAGATTGCTCCGGATGTGGTGCATCCATCCTCAGGAAAGACCATTGCCGAGCTTCTTACAGCCCTGAACTCTCAAGAAGAGGGTCTTTGACGCCTATCTCTTCAAACCCCTTCAGTCTGTACAGGCAGCTGTCACAACTCAAACAGGGCCTTCCGTCAGGCCGGGGATCATAACAGCTCCAGGTGAGGCTATAATCAAGCCCAAGCTCCATACCTTTTCTTATTATCTCCGACTTGGTCAGATACAGAAGTGGTGCCTTTATCCTGTATGTGAGCCTTCCCTCCACGGAGATCTTTGTGGCCAGATTTGCCATCCTTTCAAAGGCCTCAAGATACTCGGGTCTGCAATCTGGATACCCGCTATAATCCACGGCATTGGCTCCGATAAATATTGTATCAGCTTCAAGCACCTCGGCCCATCCAAGGGCAAAGGACAGGAAGATGGTATTTCTTGCTGGTACATATGTTACGGGTATCTCCTGGACAGTATCTTCCCCGAGCACCTCTTTTTTGGGAACACTGATAAGCCTGTCTGTCAGGGCAGAGCCTCCTATCTCGGTTAAATCAAATCGTATGATCATATGTTTTACCACACCAAGGGCATCGGCAACCCTCCTGGCTGATTCGAGCTCTCTTTTATGACGCTGTGCATAATCAAATGAGAGGGCATAGCACTCGTATCCCTCTGCTCTTGCCACAGCAAGGGTTGTGGAAGAATCTATCCCACCACTTAATAGAACTACAGCCTTTTTGTTTTCAGAAGACATCATCACCGGTCTCCATAATACCATCCGGGCCCGCACTCATGAGTTGATATCCCTTCCCATCCTCTGTTAATTTGTATAGGTAATTATTACCCCAGGGGTCTTTCTCGACAGGAATAGATAACCTGTCAGGGAAGGTGCCTGTCTCCAGATAATTGGTTTCAATGAAAGACCTGATCCGTTCGATTTCAGAGATAGCCTCTAAGCTCTTCAACTGGTTCACGAGATCACCCCGTATTGTTATCAGAGAAAACAAAAATGCTACTACCATTACCAAAGGAATCAGATAATTGATAACCGCAGGACTGAGAAGCCTCTTAGGTGGAGCCTCTTCATGGATAACTCCTTTTTCTTCCTCCAGTGGTTCTATCAGACCCTTTTCATGAAGAGAGACCAGCGTCTTTGAAACGAGATAGTCATCCATGCCCGAGAGGTCTACAATCACGCTGACATCATTTTCACCATCTATATACTGGAGTATCTCCTTTTCTTCCTCTGTTAGTTCCTCCTGCAACTCCTCTGCACGGTCTGTCTTTCTGAAGATTGTATCAATGGTCAGTACATCCTCTATTGTAGACCACTCATCAACGATCCTCAGACCGTCCATGAGGATATGCTGTGTGTCAAGCGATATGGGAAGTTCCTGATCAATGGTTATATTCTGGGGTCGGAATACATAACTGCCTGCAGTCAGTTTAAAAAGCTGGGCAACCTGTTCTATAATGTTTTTCTTTATAAGTTCTGTTATTTCATCCCTGGAGACCAGACCTTCCTGAAGGAGTATAACACCGAAACGCTGTCCTGTCTCCTTCTGCCTCTTCAACACCCTCTGCAAAGTGGTTTTGTCTATGAGCCCCTTTTTTATTAAAATCTGTCCTATCCGTTTTTCCTCTGGTCTTCTGTGGGATTTTACAGATATAATGTTTCCTTCTGAGAAATATATCTTTATGGTATCTATGGGGCTTTCCACCTGCAGGACACCACTTTTTCTCTGAAAGTATATTAATTGGAAAATATCAGCAAGCCCAAATTCACCTATCGAGCCCTCTAAAGCCATCCCTTCCTTATCCTCTTTTTAATATAAAATATGCCAAAGGTGTATATTATTACTACCATTATAAGTGAAAGTAGCTTTATGTATAAATAGTCTGACCGGTGGATATTTACATAAAAATAGTCCATGAAAAACACCATGGACAGGAAAAACAGAATGCCCGCAAGTATTACCATCCCTCTTATAAATCTCTCGGAAATCAGAAGGGCAAATCCTGGAATTATAAAGGACAGCAGGGTAATTATTCGTCTCCTTCTTTGTTGATATTCATAGGTTCTCAGGATTGTCTTTATTCTTTCCTCGGGTGTTTTTTCAAGGGTTACGAGATTCTTGAAGCAATCCATACATATATCTCCCCATGGAAGCCGTCTCTCGCATTTCAAACAAAAGACCCTGCCACATTTCTTGCACTGAATAGGTATTTCGCTGTCCTTCTGTCGTAAATAGAGCAAAATCATCAGCATAAGTGTATACACAATCAACAGTAGTGTCTTTTTGTCAAGATGAAAGTCCTGAAGTGATTTAGACAATACCATGGAAAGGAGTTCTCCTTTTTTGAGTGATTCAATTATGGGCATGGGAAGTGATTGGCCGGATATGAGATCTCTATAAAGGGTGACCCTGTCAAAATCCATGTTTATTGCCTTTGTAAAGTACTCATCACCTTTTTCAAAGTCAAGTTTTTCCCTTTGTATGATACTCATATTATAGTATGCTGTAACTGTTGGTCTCTTCTCTATTGCCTGCTTGATAAGTGATTCTGCCTCATTAAGATTGCCTAACAGAAGATTTACACTGGCAAGATTTACAAGTATGCGCTCATCCTTCATCTTCTTCAACAGACGTTCATATACCTCTCTTGCCTCATTTAATCTCCTGTCTTTCTGTAAGGCAAGGGCATAGGAGAAGAGGGAATAGTCATCATTGCGTCCTTGCAGGATATGGATAGCACTGGCATTGCTCTGTCCCGTGTTGACAGATATGATTGATCTTGTCTGTGCAGAGAAAGCAGCCTTAATGTAGGATTGGAAAAATCGCAATGTTAGAAGACTCAGCAACATCAATAAAAACAACACCAGTCCTATCAGATGTCCTCTCTTTTTCAGGGAAATCAGTGAGTAGAACAAGAGAGCCGAAAAAGCAAAATAAAAACCAAATACGGAAGGAATCAGTAATAGCAGGAAGAGAACCTTCCTGGGACTCTCTGTTATCTCATGGACAATAAGAGGCATTGTATAAGAAAGACGGACGATGAAGAAGACAGTTAAAGAGACCACTATAGCAAGAAATACCGACAGGAGCAGCACTGCACTGATGTTCATGAGGTGCCATATCTCACATACTGTGTAATAGAGCCCCTTTAAATAGTATTTTACAGAAAGAAGGTCCTCTTTTAATCCTCCATTACCTGCTGTTTTTCGTGCAAGTAAGAAATAGGCGTCGGGATTTTCGGGATTGAGGATAAGGGATTTCTTTATTAACGAGATGGCTTCCATGCCATCCTTCACCCGGGCTTCGGCCAGTATGATATCGGCATAGTTCCTTGGAAAAGTCAGGGCAATGTCTTTTCTAATGGAAGCACCTGCGCTGGTAGTAAGAAGGACTATCAAGAAAAACACGGTAAATGTCAGTCTCTTAACCAACATCCCTCCACTGGGTTCATTTTTTGCCAATCCTGGGCTCTTTGCCTTCCATCAGTCTTTTTATGTTTGCCCTGTGTTTGATGAATATCAAAAATGTTAGACACAGGGAGAAGATTATTCCGATGTTATCTGTCTGAAAGATTATCATATTGAAAGGCAAAAGTGCAAAGGCTATCAGTGCAGAAAGTGAAGAGTATTTAAAGAGAAAAGTGCTTAACAACCACAAGGATATGGTTATGACCCCCACCACAGGCTCATAGACCAGCACAGCGCCAATACTTGTAGCCACACCCTTACCACCCCTCAGTCGGAGAAAGATGGAAAAATCATGGCCAAGCACTGCAGCAAGGCCTGTCAGTGCAACATATCTGTCCTGGCCATCCATTGATAACACAACCAGGGGAATTATCATACCCTTCAGGATATCACAGAGGAGAGTAACAATGGCCTCCTTCTTGCCCACTGACCTCAAGACATTCGTTGCGCCGATATTGCCGCTACCAGTCTTCCGGAGATCTATACCCTTTAATCTCGCAATTATCAACCCAAAAGGTATGGCACCTATAAGATAGGAAAGTACTATTAATGGAATATAGGTTGTCATTACAGTCTAAACCACCTTCTTCCAGAATGATATGGTGTATTGAACACCTGATACCACAGCCAGTATCAGTGCAATCCATATAAGTATCTGACCCGGAATATAAAGATCTATGCCAAATAGTGTATCACCAAGGACAAGGCATATGATAGCTGCAATCTGGGCTACTGTCTTGAGCTTTCCACCCATCTCAGCCTGTATAACGATCTTCTTCGTAAGTGCTGCAATCCTTAAACCTGTTACCAGGAATTCCCTGATTATTATCACAGTGGCTACGAATACTGACAGTCTTCCCATGTCAACAAGGAGTATAAGCGCTGATATGACAAGAAACTTGTCAGCAATGGGATCAAGAAGTATTCCAAACTTTGTAATCTGGCCTGTCTTTCTTGCTATGTATCCGTCAAGAAAATCTGTTAAGGAGGCAAGGGAGAATACAATAGCTCCAAGAAGAGGTCTTGTAGGTGCGATAAGCAAAAAAAAAGGTATCGAGATGATTCTGCTGAAGGTAAGTACTGTGGGTATGTTAAATCTTACTGTACCCATCTATGATCTCCTTCCATACTCCCTTTGCCTTCAAGATCAGATCCGTTACCTCACGGACAGCACCATGGCCACCTCTGTTTTTTGTAACATAATGGGCAAATCTTTTGGCATCCTCTGCAGCATCCGATACCGCAACAGCAAGCCCTGTTCTTACGAGAATGGGTATATCCACTATATCATCGCCAATATAGGCAATCTCTTCATCTTTGAGGCTGTATTTTTTCTTGAGTTCATTATAGGCAGCCCTCTTGTCGTAACATTTCTGATAAACCTCTTTTATACCCAGTTCGTGAGAACGTCTTTCAACCACCCTGGAATGTCTACCTGTGATTATAGCCACATTGATTCCATGCCTTATAAGCATCTTGATACCATGGCCGTCTCTGACATGGAATGACTTGAATTCGTTACCTTCGTTGTCAAGTATTATTCCTCCATTGGTAAGCACACCATCCACATCAAGGATAAGAAACCTGATTTTTTCAGCCTTTTTATATATTTTTTCCATTACCTCTCCATTATCCATATCATGATATTATTTCATGAATAGCAAGAAATAGACAAGTGATTGCCCACGCCCAAAACTGCCGATAGGAAAAAAGTCTGCACAAAGGCAGGCATACAGGTATTGCCTTTGAAGGGCTTCAGAAAATCAAAGAGGTTCACCAGGAGGGTGAACCTGATTTTCTCCTCGGAGCATGCCT
>JAADHP010000157.1 GCA_013151785.1 Nitrospirota bacterium
ATCCACCCCAGGGCATGAAGGCAACAAGGACATTCTTGCCAAGGGCAAGCTCTCCCAGGTCTGTACAGGGACCATCAGCGATAATGTCACCACGTTCCACCTTCTGGCCTGGCTTTACAACAGGCTTCTGGTTGAAACATGTGCCCTGATTTGATCTGAAGAACTTCATCAGGTTATAGATGTCAACCCCGCCACCGCCTTCTGTAACCCTGATAACAATTCTTGTGGAGTCCACGCTCTCCACAATACCACCCCTGCGGGCAAATACTGCAAGCCCTGAATCCCTTGCAGCAACCCTTTCCATACCTGTACCAACAACAGGAGCCTCACAGCTGACAAGGGGAACAGCCTGCCTCTGCATGTTAGAGCCCATCAATGCCCTGTTTGCGTCGTCATTCTCCAAAAATGGTATGAGTGAGGCCGAGACACCGACAATCTGTTTCGGTGAGATATCCATATAATGAACTTCCACAGGCGGAACCATCTTGAAATCACCACCTTCACGTGCAGGAACTGCCTCACCCAGAAGCCTTCCTTTCTTGTCTACAGGCGCTGTGGCCTCTGCAATGATAAACCTCTCACCATCTATCGCAGTAAGATAATCAATCTGGTCTGTTACCTTGCCGTTCTTCACCCTTCTGTATGGAACCTCTATAAAGCCGTATTCATTTACCCGTGCATAGGTGGCAAGTGAAGTGATCAAGCCGATATTCGGGCCTTCAGGGGTCTCTATAGGACATATCCTTCCATAGTGTGTGGGATGTACGTCTCTTACCTCAAAACCAGCGCGTTCCCTTGTCAGTCCACCAGGACCAAGGGCACTCAGTCTTCGTTTGTGAGTGATTTCAGAAAGAGGGTTGGTCTGATCCATGAACTGACTCAACTGACTGGAGCCAAAGAATTCTTTCACAGCAGCCATTACAGGCTTTGCGTTTATCACATCATGAGGCATTGCCTCATCCAGTTCTGTAAGGGTCATCTTCTCCTTCATGGCCCGTTCCATTCTCACAAGACCTATTCTGAACTGATTCTCCAAGAGTTCGCCAACCCCCCTGACCCTTCTGTTACCCAGATGGTCAATATCATCAACCTCACCATGGCCAGTTCTCAGACCAAGGAGATATTTAACAATCTCGATGATATCCTTATCCGTAAGTACCCTCACCTCAAGGGGTATATCAAGACCCAGTTTTTTGTTTATCTTCAACCTTCCCACAGGCGAGAGGTCATATCGTTTCTCATCAAAAAACAGTCCGTTAAAGAGTTCCTCGGCAGCCTCAACAGTTGAAGGCTCACCAGGCCTGAGCTTCTTGTAGATCTCTACGAGTGCCTCCTCTTTGGTATCCACACCATCGGTTATTATGGTGTCTCTCAAAGAGGGCAGATATCTCACATTGTCAATAAAGAGCAATTCTATTTCTTCAATGCCAAGGGCGAGTATTTTATCAAGTATCTCCTCGTTTATTGGTTCGTTACTTTCAAGGATAACCTCTCCTGTTTCAGGGTCCACTATGTCCTTCAATGTTATTCTGCCCAGCAGTTCTTCCCTTGTGACAGGAATCTCCTCTATACCGGCATTATTCAGTTTTCTCAGGGCAAGCTTTGTTATCTTGCCTCCTTCCTTGAGAATCTGCTCTCCTGTTGCAGGATCTATAACCTCCACCCTGGATCTTGTGCCGGCAAGAATCGGAGCCACAGGTCTTGTGAACTCGTTCTTGCTCTTTATCTTTATGATCTCTGTGGGATAAAAGATACGTAGCAGATCCTCCTTGTTATAGCCCAGTGCCTTGAGGACTATTGTGGCAGGAATCTTCTTTCTTCTGTCGATACGAACATAGAGAAGGTCTTTTGTGTCGAATTCGAAGTCCAGCCAGGAACCACGGGCAGGAATAACCCTTGCTGTATAAAGGGGCCTTCCACTTGCATGTGTCTTTGTCTTATCAGGGCTGAAAAACACACCAGGACTGCGATGGAGCTGGCTCACGATCACCCTTTCTGTACCATTTATGACAAATGTGCCCGTGTCAGTCATAAGGGGAAGCTCACCCATATATACTTCCTGCTGTCTTGACTCTTTCAGCACCTTTCTTCCATCCTCTTCAATCTCATACAGATCAAGGCGCACATTGATCTTCAGGGGAGCTCCATAGGTTATCCCTTTCTCAATACATTCCCTTGGAGTAAATTTGGGCTCTCCAATGGAGTAACCCAAGAACTCAATCGTGGCGGTCTCGTTGTAATCGGAGATTGGAAAAACACTTTTAAATGCTGCCTGAAGCCCCTGTTCCTTTCTATCTTCAGGTGGAATGTTCCTCTGAAGGAAATTCTCGTAGGATTTCTTCTGGAACTCGAGAAGATATGGCACTTCCAGAAGGGGTGTTACCTTCCCAAAATTTACTCTTTCTCTTAAAACCTCAGCCATGGCTCTCCTTCCTTATTGATTTAATATTAATAATGTTTTAAACTCTGAAGTCAGTTATTTGGCCTCCGAATATATGTCGTGTCATTCTGAACTTATTTCAGAATCCACTCTCTGCCATATATATCATGAATTAATTGTGACTGAACTAAATTCAGCATGACACTGTACAGACAAGCAGATTATATATCAGGCAGGTGACAATCACCTGCCTGATACACTGTTAAATCATTATTTGATCTCAACTGTTGCACCCTGCTCCTCAAGTTTTGCCTTGACAGCCTCGGCCTCTTCCTTGGAAACACCCTCTTTAACAGGCTTGGGTGCACTGTCCACAAGCTCTTTTGCCTCTTTGAGACCAAGCCCTGTAATCTCTCTAACCACCTTTATTACCTGTATCTTTTTGTCACCTGCTGCTGTAAGCACCACATCAAAGCTTGTCTTTTCTTCTGCCTCAGCAGCCTCGCCAGCAGCAGCCTGGGCAGGCATTGCAGCCATTGCTACTGGAGCAGCAGCCTGAACACCATACCTTTCCTCGAACTCCTTGATGAATTCCGACATCTCCAGGATAGTCATTTTATCAAAGAATTCAAAAA
>JAADHP010000168.1:0-1988 GCA_013151785.1 Nitrospirota bacterium
TCCATAATTCTTGTCCATAATCATCCCTCGGGAAAACCCGAACCATCTGATGCTGATATTGAGGTAACAAACAGAATCATAGAAGCAAGTAGGGTTGTGGGAATTGATGTGCTGGACCATATAATAATCACCAGTGACAGGGCTTTCAGTTTTAAAGAAAAAGGATTGATGTAATCGAAGATTTCCTTCAGACAATGACAGGCAATGATATAATAAAGGTGCTACCCTGCCCAGCTTTGCTTTCAACCCGAATAGCTCCATTATGATTGTCAATAATCCGTTTTACTATTGGCATACCAAGGCCTGTACCTTCTCCGGGAGGCTTTGTGGTAAAGAAGAAATTGAAAATATTCTTGATTACATCCTCAGGCATTCCAGGGCCGTTATCACTAATCAGGATCTGAGCATGTTGTTTTGCATGTCTTGTCTCTATCCGTAATGTCCCCCCGGAATGGGCCTTAAACATGGCATATTCTGCATTATTGATGATATTTAACAGTGCCTGCTCAATCTGGTTCGGGATAACATGGGCAAATACAGGCCCTTCTGAAAGTTCTGTTAGGACCTTTATATTTTTCTTTCTCAGATCCACCTCTTTAAGCTTCAGAACGATCTTTACTATCTCGTTTAGATCCACTGATATCCGTTCTTCACGTCCGCCTTTTCTCAGAAACTTCAGCATGTTATTAATGGTCATGCTGATTCTTGTAGCTGCCTCAAGTATCTTTTTTGCATACTCTTTTACTGCCTTTTCGTCGTGAGGCTCATAAAGCAGTAGTTCTGAGAATCCCACCACTCCGCTTAAGGGATTGTTTATCTCATGCAGGATGCTTCCCAGCATGACCCCGGCTGTGGATAGTCGTTCTAAATGAAGCAGGTTTTCCTGCAGCTCTGTAACCTGCTCATAGTCTCTGATCCTTTCTATTGCCCTTGAAACTGCTACTGCCATAAGTTTGAAAATTGAGAGTTCGTTTTCTGTTAATCCCATGTTGCCGGATAGCCTGATGGTTCCCATGTTTTTGTTATTTATCACTATTGCTTCCTCATAATTTTCCTTGTAATTTCCATTACCGGGAGTCTTTTTTACTATCTCTTCTTCACCCCTCCTTATTGAAATCTCTGCATGGTATACAGGGAAAATGTTGTTGAGATAGTCAAGGGTCAGCTCAAGAACGTAATCTTCGGTCTTTTGCTGGTAAACCAGAAAGGTGAAGGTTGAAAACATGTGGAGCCTGTTGTTTATCTCATAGATGTTCTGGGACATTCTGTTGAATATCTTTGCAATCCTTGCTATCTCGTCGTTTCCTTTAACGGGGATTCGTTTCTGAAAATCTCCCCTGGCTACAGCTTTCATGGCGTCTCCAACTTCATCCAGTCGTCTGAATATGCCTTTTTCAAGGGTTACAAATACATAGGATGTTATGAGTATCAATAATATCCAGTAACTTATAAAATATCTCTTGAACATACTGGTCATTCTGTTTTTTTCTCTTGTTATGTCAAAGCCTACCTCAAGGAAACCAATGAGTTTTTTCTGTCCATGACATTTGTGACAGACTGGCCTGGCCATAATGGGATAGGAAAGTCTCTTCAGATTACCCGGGGTATAAATGGCCTTCGATGTCTCAAACTTCACGGATTTTTTATTGTCAAGGAGCCTTATCTCCTTTACCACAGGACTGACATCTGTGAGATGTCTCAGATTTTTAACAACCTCGTCTTTCCTTCCCTGGGCCATGGTGTTTTCAAGGATGGTATATATGGTGGAGGCAATGTTTGTAAGGTTTTCCTGCAGGTCTTTTCTTAACTCTTTCTCCGAGGTGGTTACTTCTATGTATAGTAATAAGAGTACAGTTGCTGTAATTCCGAAAAGCAGGATGAGAAAGAGTTTAAACCGGAGGCTTTTTAAGATCGAGCTTTTTTCATCCTTGTCCATGGAGTTTTGTCTATTACCTCCATCACGTGAATAAGATACCCGAAGGGATAAT
>JAADHP010000168.1:1998-4353 GCA_013151785.1 Nitrospirota bacterium
GCTGGTTGAGCTACCGACGGAGATAATATTTTTCTTGCAGCAAGGAGGTATCTGTAATAAAGATTATCTTTATTCAGAATTTCAACCTTTCCATTGATCTGGAAGCTTATATATTGCAGTCCCTTCTCTGTTTTCATCATTCCTACGTACAGTAGAGATGCATAGGGTTTCTCTGTTAAGTTCTTGAAGGCCCTTCCTTCAAATATCTCAAGTCCACCAAGAATCTCCGGGTTGAAATTATCCCTATCTCCATAAAGGGACTGCATTGCCTTTGCTCTTTTTAGAAGGCTTTCCTCCCATGACATACTCCTTGCTTCTGCTATGGTTGCTTCGAAGAGATCAATGTAATCTCCGAGTTTTTCAACTCTTGGAATAAGCCCGAGTCCTTTAACTGTCATATTTACAGGAAAGGGATTTCTGTCATTCCAGGTGGCCATCACAGGGAGGTGGGCTGAGAAATACCTGAGAGGTTTTCCTGAAACAAGATCTTTTATGAAATTCAATCTTGATGTGACGAGCCACTCAAGAAAGACCTCCGGTATAGAAGTGGTTTTTAGTGTTTTCATTGCCGACTCCTTTTATGAGAATTTTTGAATTTATTGATCAGCTTTTCATGATGACCTTGTCCCTTGAACTCGTCAATGAGTTCCGTTGTTATCGTCTTTATCCCTCTTTCCAGGGCCTTCGCTTCAATCATGCGGATAATCTTTCCTCTCATAAAAGCAGGGATCCTCTTTACACGTTCGGCAGCTGACGGTTCCCACTTAAGAGAGGAGTCTATGGACTCCTCTGGTCTGACAATGGTTTCTCTTCTGGGAATATACCTACAGAGGCTGTCCTCACCAAGCAGATCGCCCGTTTCAACATAGGCCCTCGCCCTGCATCCGCCACATATCTCCCTGTATTCACATATTCCGCATCGACCTTCATATTTTGATAGTCTTAGAAGATCCAGCTCAGGGGAGTTTTCCCATATGTCTATGAGTGAATTCTCTTTGATACTGCCCAACTTCAGATCCATATAGGGGCATGGTGTAACATTACCTTCAGGGTCTATTCTCATGTAATGCCTTCCTGCAAGACATCCCCTGGAGCCTTTGTACAGACCGGAACCGGTTTCATAGATCATCTTGTAGATATGAGGTGCACAACGAACCCTGATCATGAGCCTCTTTTCTGAATTATAGAGTTTTAATATCTTTTTCAGTGCCTCCTCATAATTTTCAGTGGAGATCTCTGTTTTCATGGCCCTTCCGGTGCAGACAAGGAAGAAAAAGTTTACAGCCCTTACCCTCAGGGTTACTCCAAGTTCAACAATGGCATCAATCTCATGGATGTTTCTGTCTGTCAGGGTTATATCTATCTGTGTCTCTATGCCCTCTTCATAGGCATATCTTAGTGTTTCAATGGATGCCTCCCATGAGCCTTCAAGACCACGGAATGTATCATGATATTCTTTCTGTACAGAATCTATACTTATGCCGATTCCTTTTAATCCTGCCTCTTTCAAGGCAGTAATGCTCTGACGGTCGAGCACTGTCCCGTTGGACCCCATTACTGTTATGAAGCCACTTTCACTTGCATATGAAACAATATCAAAGATGTCCCTTCTCAACATGGGCTCTCCCCCTGTCAGTATGAGCATCAGATTGTGATTCAGGTAGGTGAGTTCGTCTATGACCAGCATTGCCTCATCAGTAGAGAGTTCCTCTGTAGAGTCAGGCACAGCATTAATATAACAATGAGGACAGAGGAGATTACATCTCTTAGTGAGATTCCAGGAAACAATATATGGCCTGTTTTCTAAATCTCCCATCCTTTAAACTCTCTATGCATTGTTACAAATACACTGCATGGCGCAAACCTTACCACATTTTCAGCTACCGAACCTATATCAATTCCCTTTACAAAATGTCTGCCTGTCCTGCCTGTGAAAATCACATCGGCCTCAATATCCCTTGCATAGTCACATATTGTCTTGTAGATATGTCCTGCCATAACCTTTCTGAAGACTCGTCTCTGTACTGCAGGTCCCCAGCCTTCAAGGTTATCAGGGATCGGGATATTGCATTCCTGCACAGCCCTGTCGATTATCATGTCTCCTACATTTTCAAGGCCTTTGTCAATGAACTCATCGTGTATCCTTTCCTGCTCCTCTGAGTTGAAATTGAATCCTTCCAGGGTTGCAACAGAATCCTTGAGTTTTCTGAACAGTGCCCTGTGTAGTTCAACATCAAAGACATAAACAAGATGAAGTTCTGCGTTGAAGTGTTCTGACAATAAATTAGCTATTCTCAGTGTATCGATTGCGGAAGAACTCCCATCGAGACAGACAACAAATTTTTTAAATCCTAC